>CAZAIS010000520.1:0-2029 GCA_964485255.1 uncultured Acidimicrobiales bacterium
GGTGAAATCGCAGATCGCGAGCTACAACCACTTCCCCGTATCGGGTTGCGCGTTCATCAGTGTGCCCGACAGGAAGAAAGGCGCGGCGGTGGAGATCGCGCGGCGCCTGGGAGACGAGGGTTTCGAGCTGATGGCGACCGCGGGTACGGCCCGGCGCATTCGCGAGAGCGGTATCGAGGTGCGGACCCTGAACAAGGTCGGGGAGGGCAAACCAGACGTAGTGGACTTCATCAAGGACCAGAAGATAGACCTCGTGATCAACTTCCCGGAGGGAAGAGGGAGCCGCGGTACGGGGTACGATATCCGCGCCGCGGCGACGATGAGCGGGGTCCCGTGCATAACGACAATCGACCTCGCCTCGATCGTGATAATGGGAATAAAGGCGCTGAAAAAGAGCGGAATGAGCGTTAAGAGCATCCAGGAGTACCACGCGGCGCTCGATAGGGAGCGCAAGGAGGTAGGCGGTGACTGAGACTCGAGGGTCTTCGCCGGCGGTCTCGAGGGCGGTGGTCAAGAGGACCGACGAGGTGGCGCGCGGCACTTCGGTGATCGCGCTCGAGATAACAGGCGATGTGGGCGTCCCCGTGCCCGGCCAGTTCTACCAGGTCGACTGCGGGGGAGGCAGGGAGCACCTGCTACCGAGGCCGATAGGGGCATTCGACGCGCGGGCCGTGGGAGGTGTCCTGACCCTGGCTTTCATGGTGGAATCCGTGGGATGGGGCACCGGGAAGCTGTGCTTGCTGGTCCCGGGAGACGCGATCCGGGTACTGGGCCCGCTGGGGCGGGGCTTCGGGCACCAGGGGGACGGCAAGGCGCTCATTGTGGCCGGTGGAGTCGGCTTCGCCCCGCTGCATTTCCTCGCGGCGACGATGGACCGCGAGGGAAAGCCGTACGTACTCCTGCTGGGGGTTACCACGAAAGACAAGTGCGCCGCGAGCGTTGGGACAATGGCCGGAGACGTGCGGGTCTACTCGGATGACGGTACGATCGGCATCGGGGGGCTGGCCTGCGACGCCGCCGGACCGGTACTCGACGAGGGCGGGTTTACGAAGGTCTACACGTGCGGGCCCGAGGCCATGATGGCCGTGGTGGCCCGCGCCGCCGAGGAGCGCGGCGTGCCGTGCGAGGTCTCCCTGGACGCCAGGATGGCCTGCGGCATCGGAGCCTGCCGCGGTTGCGTCAAGACCGGTGCCGACGGCAGAAACCTCTGCGTATGCACCGACGGCCCCGTCTTCCCCTCCACCCAACTGCAAAATATGCAAAATAGGGGTCAGGCGTAAATATTGCACCGGCCAAGAGATACTGAAACGCGGAATCAGAAACGGGAAGACAGGGCGCAGGCACCTGTTCTGGATGGAGGCGAAACCGGTGCCATGCAAAAAGTAAATAAAAAAGTAAAAAGTGAACGACCCCTCTGTGTGGAGTTGGGGGGGGTTGAGCTTGAGAACCCGGTATTGCTGGCTTCGGGGACGGCGGGATACGGGACGGAGCTAGCGCCGATCATACCGCTTGCGAGGCTGGGCGGAATCATACTGAAGTCGGTTACCGTGGAGCCGAGCAAGGGGAACCCAGAGCCGCGAATCTGGGAGACTTCCTCGGGCATGCTCAACTCGATCGGCCTTGAGAACGTTGGCATACGCGCGCTCGTGGATGAGGTGATCCCGGAGCTCGGCGATCTCGGCATCCCGGTCTTCGCCAGCATCGCGGGCGATACGGTCAGGTCCTTCGCGAGGCTCGGGGCGATGATCGAGGGCGCGGGAGGCGTAGCAGGCATCGAGGTCAACGTGTCCTGCCCGAACGTCGAGAAGGGTGGCATACAATTCGGGGTGGACCCGGGCGCCACCAAGGCGGTAGTGATGGCCGTCCGCGAGAATTGCTCGCTCCCGATTTTCGTGAAACTCTCGGCGGCCGTGAGCAACATAGCGCACGTTGCCGACGCCGCGGGCCAGGCCGGCGCGTACGGCCTGTCTCTCATCAACACGGTCCCCGGGCTGGCTATCGACCACGTTCACAGGTGCCCCAGGCTCGG
>CAZAIS010000521.1:0-2025 GCA_964485255.1 uncultured Acidimicrobiales bacterium
CCAGCTCCTTGCGCGCCAGGAACCTCGCGTAGGAATCCAGGTTATGCTTTGAGGCCACGTGCCCGGCCACTCCCCTGCGAGGCTTGCGCTCTTTGATGGCGTCCGTCACCTCGAGAAGGACCACGTCGAACGTATCGCCGCCTCCGGCAATGAGGATATTGTCCCCGGGACTCGCTTCCGCCAGGGCCGACGCGAGCATCATTACAGGCTGCGCGCATCCCGTGCCACCGACGAATGCGAAGAGGGCGTCCTGGACCCTGGCCGGGTCCTTCATGCCCAGCGCCTTGGCAATCTGCTGGTGGGTGCGGAAGTCGGGCGCCTGCAGAACGACCTTGCTTATGTCATCCGGGGCGATACCGAACTCCGCGACGGCGGCCTTTACGGCCTGTGCCATCGCCGGCAGGTACGCGTTGGCGGTGAACCACCTCGGGTTCCACTCCCGCGGCAACAGCTCGGCCGGAAGCTTCCACCTGCTGAGGGTCTCGTCGAAAGAAGAGTACGTCCCCTTGATCCGCGCTAAGACCCCGTCCTTTCCCACCAGGAGGGCGCCCGCGCCGTCACCGAGCGTCTGCTCGTCGGCGGTCTTGGGAGTCGCAAGCCTGCACTCCGATGCCACCAGCAGCACGCTTTCGGCCGCCCCGGAATCAACCGCGTTTGCCGCTGCGAGCAGCGCGGCTACTCCCGCCCCGAGGGACGCGCCGAAGTCGGCGGTTATCGCGTTTTCCGCCAGGTCCAGCACACTCGCGACGATGGTAGCGGAGGACTTCTCCGCGTAAGGCGCCGTGGTTGAAGCGAAGTAGAGTCCGCCTATCCCGTCCGGCTCGTCGAGTATGCAGTCACGCGAGGCTTCCACGGCCATCGTGAGACTGTCCTCGTCGAAGTTGGCTACCGCGATCTCCCCCGGGGCGCCCGGGATCCCCCAGGCCCCGGCTATCAGCTTGCGCTCCAGCCGCAGCCAGGGGACGTATGCCCCGTAAGCCACTATTCCTGCCATATCTACCCCCTGCTAGTCGTTTTCCGCTCCCGACGTCCCCGGTCGGCCGTCGCGGAACGCAGGGTGAATAATACCATGAAGGCGTCGTTCACTTTTTACTTTTCTTGTTTACTTTTATAGTCGTGATATGAGTGACCGCCGTAAGAGTAAACAAGAAAAGTAAAAAGTGAACGACGCCTTCCGGGGTAAAACGTGCTGAAAGCGTTCTGGACATCATTCGGTCTGACGTTCATGGCCGAACTGGGCGATAAGACCCAGATAACGATACTGACGCTGTCGGCCCGCTATGGATGGCTCCCCGTGTTCGCGGGTGCGGTCGCGGCGTTCGTGATCGTGGACGTTATCGCGGTCACCCTCGGCGGCGTACTCGGGCGCTACGTACCATCCGCATACATCCGCTGGATATCCGCCGCCGTTTTCATTCTTTTCGGCCTCCTCTCTTTTCTCCCCGGGCGACGAGGAGAAGACGATAAACCGAAAAGCTCTCGCAATCCATTCCTGACGTCGTTCCTCTACATAATGCTGCTGGAGCTCGGCGACAAGACCCAACTGTCGCTGGTGGCGCTTACCTCGCGGTTCAAGATGCCGGTCTGGGTCTTCCTGGGAGGGACGCTCGCGCTCATACTGACGTCCTTCATCGGCGCTATAACAGGCAAGTGGCTCTCGAGCATCGTCCCGATGAAGTGGATAAGGTGGGCCTCCGGCGTTGTCTTCATCGTCTTCGGCATACTGATCGCGGTCGGCGTTCTCTAGGGCTCTTCATGAAACACACGGAGTGGAATACCACGTCCTTTTTGATGATAGAATTGCCCCGATGACGACAATCCAAGACGACAGCAACAGTGCGGGATGTGACCTCGAGGCGGCCGGGAATGACGACTACGTCAACGCCCGCGACCTGTTCTACTGGATGGAGGACGCGCCAGGCTCCGACATCCCGCTCTGCGCCCTGTGGATAGACATCCCCACGGGATGCAGGTTCTGCTGCTGAGGACGGCGACGCGACCCGGAGGCGAGAGGGCAGGCGGTGA
>CAZAIS010000522.1:0-1999 GCA_964485255.1 uncultured Acidimicrobiales bacterium
CCTCGCGTCCACTCGCCTCCAACTCTCCGGCAAGCGAGCGGGAGTACTCCGACCCGTCAGCGCAGAACCCCACCGCCGTTTCCTTCAAGTGTACACATCCTCACGGATTCGTCCTTCACCGGTGATGATACATGACAACAAAGGCTTGAACACGCTAGCGCTCAGGTCTTCCGGCGCATCAGGGCCATGAAAGTCCCGTCGCATTTCGCCTCGTCCGGAAAGAGCTGGAGCCTGCAAAGACTCTCCCTGCCCGGCGCGAGAAGGGGCGCCGGCTCGAACGCCTGTGCCTGTGACTCGAGAAAGGACGCGATCACATCCTCGTTCTCGCGCCGGGATATCGTGCAGGTCGAATACATGAGCGTGCCACCCCGCCTTACCATGGCCGCCGCCTGGGATAGCAGCTCCCTCTGCAGCCCCGACAGGTTGTCGATGTCCTCCGGCTGCCTTCTCCACCTCGCGTCAGGCTTTCGGGAAAGCGTGCCGAGCCCGCTGCATGGGGCGTCCACCAGCACGCGGTCGAAGACGCCTTTCACGCCGGCGCGCGCTCCGGTGGCGTCTATAGCCAGCGTTTCCACAATGCCATTTCCCAGCCGCAGCGCCGATTGCCGGACCATGTCGAGCCTCCCCGGATTCAAGTCCAGCGCCAGAACGGAACCTTCGTTCCTCATGAGTTCGGCGAGGTGGTTCGCTTTACCGCCGGGCGCCGCGCATACGTCGAGGACCCGCATCGCGGGCGCGGGAGCCAGCAGGCGTCCGACGAGCTGGGCTCCCTGGTCCTGCACGGAGAACAAGCCCGACCTGAACTCCGTCATTTCACTCAGAGATCCGGTGCCTTTCACGAGCAGGCACTCGGGCGTCATGGACCCTTCCTCGACCTCTATCCCCCGGCTTCCAAGCTTCTCGGCCAGGTGCTCCCGCCTTACCTTGGGCAGGTTCGTGCGCAACGACAGGCGGGGGTCGGCGTTATCGGCGGCGCAGACAGCCTCGGCTTTCTCGAAGCCCAGCTCCTCTATCCACATACGCGCTATCCACCGTGGGTGTGAGTGCCGGGCCTCCAGGTACCCGGCGGGGTCGGAGTCCCTGTCGGGGAAAGGGACCCGCTCCCAACCTCGCGCCAGTGACCTCAGCACCGCGTTAACGAACCCGACTGCATGCCGGCCCACGACGGAGGCGGTCGAACCGGCGGCCATGTCCACGGCGGCGTAATCCGGTATCGAAGTGTACATGACCTGGTAGGCCGCGAGGCGCAGCGCCCACAGCACCCCGCTCTCCAGCTTCACGAGCGGCCTGTTCGAGAACTCCTTCAAGATCCAGTCCAGGGACAGCTTCATCCTGAGGGTACCCTGCACGAGTTCCGTCACGAGTGAGCGGTCCCTGCGGTCAAGGCCCGATCCCTCGAGCCTGGATGCCAGCAGCACCCCGAGGTACGCGTCCCTCCGCTCGTATTCGAGGAGGGTGCGCAATGCCAGCACCCTGGTCCCGGGCGCGGTCATCTTCTCCCCCCCGACCTCATTCCGCCGGACCGCTCGCGAACCGCTCGGCGATGACGAGCCGCTGACCCCTCGAGAACTCTGCCGCGCTCATCCGCTTCCTGCCTTCAGGCTGAAGGGTGAGGACCTGTATTCCCGACGAGCCCGTGTTCACGACGAAGCCCTCTTTCCCCAGGTTCATTATCGTCCCGGGTTCGTCTTCCTGAGGAACGTCACTGACCCTGACGGACCATATCTTCACCCGCCTGCCCCTGAAGTAAGTGAAGGCCCCGGGCTGAGGGTCCATCGCCCGAACCAGCCTGTCGATAACCTCGGCCGGCGCGCTCCAGTCGATCCGGGCTTCCCCGGGCGTGACCGGCGGTGCGTAAGTGGCCTTTTCCTCCTCCTGCGGCACCGCCCGGACGCTGCCATCCTCCACTCTGTCCAGAGTCTCCGCCAGGAGACGCGCTCCAGCGTGGGACAGCCTGTCCCTGAGCGTCCCCGCGCTGTCCTCTTCGTTTATCGGGACT
>CAZAIS010000523.1:0-1987 GCA_964485255.1 uncultured Acidimicrobiales bacterium
TCTTTCGAAGGACGGTTTCAAGGTTGACGTGTACGAAAGGAACCCGCACCCGGGCGGGTACGCGTGCAGCTTCGTGCGCGGGCGCTTCGAGTTCGAGGCGGCGCTCCACGAGCTCTCCGGGATAGGGCCCCCGGAACACCGCGGGAGCTGCTACAGGGTGCTGGAGGGCTGCGGGGTCGCCGACCGGGTGGAATTCATCCCGATCAACGAGTTCTACACCTCGATATTCCCCGACTTCACGGTATCCGTCCCACACGGGTGGGAGGGCGCCGAGGAGGCGTACGCGAGCCGTTTTCCCTCCGAGCGCGATGGCATCAGGAACCTCTTGAACCTGATGAAGCGGATCACGCGCGAGCTGGGCGCCCTGAGCTCCGCGAAGGGGCCCCTCGACCTCCTGTCGGTGCCGGTGAAGAGCACCCGCCTGGTGCGCTCGATGGGCCTAACGACCGAGCAGGTGCTCGACCGTGAGATCAGCGATCCCAGGCTCAAGGCCCTGTTCTGCGACATCTGGGGCTACTACGGCCTGCCCCCCTCGAGGTTGTCCTGGCTGCTTTTCGCGGTCGCGAACGCCTCCTACATAGAGCACGGCCCCTACCACGTGAAGGGCACGTCGCAGGCCCTGTCCAACGCCTTCGTCGCCGCGATAGAGGACAACGGCGGAGCCGTCCACCTCAGGAACGGAGTGCGGAAGATCAACGTGACGGACGGGAAGGTCACCGGCGTCGTCACCGACGAGGGCGAGACCGTCGAGGCCGACTACGTCGTCAGCAACGCCAACCCCATCACGGCTTGCCACGAGCTGATCGGGAAGGAAAACGTGCCGGCGTCGTACCTCAAGTCGCTCGCCGAGGGGCACGTCGCGATATCGACCTTCAACGTGTACATGGGGCTCGACTGCCCCGCCGAAGAGATCGGCGCCTCCGGGCACGAGTACTTCATGCAAGACTCCTACGACCAGGACGCCCACTACCGGGCCATGTTCACCACCGACAGGCCCCAGTACTGGGTGCTCACCAACTACAACTCCGCCGACCCGGAATTTTCACCGCCCGGGACTTCCGTGATGGTGCTGACCACCGTGCTCGACGGCACCCCATGGACGCGCATACCGCCCGAGAGGTACGTCCAGGCCAAGGAGCGCATGGCCCGCGAGCTCATCGACGCCACCAGCGAGCGCTTCCCGGGGCTCCGCGACCACATCGAGGTGGCGGAGGTCTCGACGCCGCTCACCAACATGCGGTACAGCGGGAACCCCAACGGCAGCATACTCGGCTTCGACTACGACCTGATGGGAAGCCCGATGATGCGCCTGCCGAACCGCGGGCCCCTCGAGAACCTCTACTTCGCGGGCGCGTGGGTGCGCATGGGCGGAGGCTTCGAGACCTGCATACAGTCGGGGATGCTGGCCTACGGCGAACTCATCAAGGACTACAAGGGTGTTAAAGGCATAGCAAAGGCACTTCCCATGACGGGTTGAGGGCGAGGAGACTGACTTGGCGCTCAAAGACATCACCGACTCGATATTCGACATGGCCCAGATCGGCTTCGTCGTCGCCAGGAAGGCTTACGCGAGATCGCTGGCCGACGAGCGCGACCTGGACGCGGGCCTACCCGGCAGGCTTGTGGACGGGCTCCATCCCCACCGCGTCGCGGTCAGGGTGGCCGAGATAAACGAGGAGACCGCCAGCACGAAGACCCTAAGGCTGGTGGCGTCCGGGGAGAGGGGGCTGTTCCCCTTCCGGGCGGGCCAGTTCGTCACCCTGTTCCTGAGCGTGGACGGTGTACGGACCAGCCGCGCCTACAGCATCTCCTCGCCGCCCACCCGTACGGGCTCCATCGACATAACCGTGCGGAAGATGCCCGGCGGGTTCGTATCCCCGTACCTCGTTGACGAGGTGAAGGTGGGCGACGAGTTCGAGATCTCCGGGCCGGGCGGGTTCTTCTACCACGAGCCGCTCTCGGACACGGACGACCTTGTCCTGCTCGG
>CAZAIS010000524.1:0-1984 GCA_964485255.1 uncultured Acidimicrobiales bacterium
CGCCTTCTCGGTGCTGGGCATGGTTACGGCGTCACCGGACCTGGGCGTACACGGCGGGTCCGCGTTCTCGAGCCTGGACGGCAAGGGCCGCACAATCAGGGGGGACCACCTGCTCGTCAAGGTGGACCCGCTGGGGATTGCGTCGTCCCGCTCGCTCGCGTACCGGGTCGGAGAGCTTGCCTCGCTGCTGGAGGCCGGAAGGCAGGCGTCTGGAGGAGCGGCCGACCCGCCGGCCCCGGAGGGAACCGACGAGGACGGCGGCACCGTGGAGGAGGAGAAATGAGCGCCGGGGCGGTCGGTTCGGCCGCGATAGAGGACATCAAGACCGGCATGAGGGAAGCGGACTACCTCTGTGACGATGCCATAGCGACGGCCCTGTTCCTCGCCGACAGGCTCGGGAAACCGATCCTGGCGGAAGGTCCCGCCGGCGTCGGCAAGACGGACCTGGCCAAGGCCTACAGCCGATTCAGCGGCTTCGAGCTGATCCGCCTGCAGTGCTACGAGGGGCTCGACGAGGCCAAGGCCCTCTACGAGTGGAACTACAAGAAACAACTCCTGCGCATACAGGCCGATTCGGGTTCGGAGGACACCTGGGAGGACCTCGAGGACGACCTCTTCAGCGAGGATTTCCTGCTGCCCCGGCCGCTCCTGAAGGCGATCACAAGCGAGGAGCGCGTCGTGCTCCTGGTCGACGAGGTGGACAAGGCCGACGTGGAGTTCGAGGCCTTCCTGCTCGAGATTCTCAGCGACTTCCAGGTCTCGGTGCCTGAGCTGGGCACAGTGCGGGCCAGGAGAATGCCGTTCGTGGTCCTGACCTCCAATCGCACCAGGGACCTGTCCGAAGCGCTCCGGCGGCGTTGTCTCTACCTCTACATCGATTTTCCCGACCAGGCGCGCGAGCTCGAGATAATCAGGCTCCGGGTGCCCGGGATCGCCGAAAAGCTGGCCCGGCGCGTCCTGGCCGTGGTGCGTTACATAAGGCGTATGGACCTCAAGAAGGTCCCCAGCATATCGGAGACGCTGGACTGGGCTTCGGCGGTGAAGGTGATCGGTTCCGATACGATCGACGAGAGCCTGCTCGCGAGTACGCTGAGCCTGCTGGTCAAGGAGCAGAAGGACCTCGAGAAGGTCCAGGCGGGCCTCGCCTCCATTGTCCGCCAGGCCGGCGCGCCGTGACCCGGGGCTATCGACATGCCTGTTGACGAGAGGATACTGACCTTCATAGACAGGCTCCGGGACTCCGGGCTCGGGATCTCGATCGCGGAGAGCATGGACGCCTTTGAGGCCCTCGAGGTCGTCCCCCTGGACCGGATGGAGCTCTTCCGCCTGTCGCTGTGCGCCACCCTCGTCAAGAGCGAGCAGGACCTGCCCCTCTTCAACGCCCTGTTCGACGAGTACTTCCGTGGGGCCGAGGCCATGCTGGCCCGCCCGGAGGAGCTGGAGAAGGGCTCCGAGGCGCGGGGAGGTACGCCGGGCACGGAAGACCTGGCGGACCGGGTGAGACTCGCCCTGGCCTTCGGAGGCGCCGGCGATGTCGAAGCGCTCGCCCGCGCCGTGGCTGCAGCGGTAGGGCGGATGGAAGGCGGCTTCTCGGGCGGCTCGCGGCCGATGGCCGCCATGGCGGGCTCCGGGTATTACGTCTTCAAGGCGATGGAGATGCTTGATTTCACCCGGATGGCGGGCGAGCTCGAGCAACTGGCGTCCGATGGCGAGCTGGGGGGAGGCGTGCCGCCGGCGCTGGCGGCGGAGGACGTAAGGGAGCGCGTCGAGGCGTTCCGGGTGGCGCTCGAGCGAGAGGTAAGGCGGCTGCTCGCCCTCGAGCGCGGGGCGGACGCGGCCCGCGGGCGGGACAAGCTGCCCAAGCGGCCCGAGGAGATCGATTTCACGAGCGCGTCACTCCGCCAGGTCGAGGACATGCGACGCGTTCTCCCCGTCCTCGCCCGGAAGCTCGCCGCGCGTATCGCCAGGCGTCAGAGCGCGGGCC
>CAZAIS010000525.1:0-1970 GCA_964485255.1 uncultured Acidimicrobiales bacterium
TTCTCGTCCTGCTGATCGCGGCGGGAGTCACGGGCGCCGTGATCGCCACTCGTGGGGGCCCGCGCGTCTCCAACCTCCCGGTGACCGCCGGGGAAATGAAGGCCTCCGTCCACGAGTGCCATGGATACCTGAATTCCCATTGGGAGAACCTCGCGCCCGGCAAGGCCCGCGACGCGCCGATCTACAGTGTAAGCGTGAAGCTCGACCCCTCCGGGGCACTCATCGGGGGCAACGAGAAGGTTCTCTACACCAACAGGACGGGCGTTCCCTTGAGCGAGATCGTCCTGCGCATGTACGCCGGAGCCGACTCCGTCAAGGGGGGCGGCCCGGGCGCCACCGTACAATCGGCCAAGGCGGGGGGCACGCCGGTGAGCGCCGTTCTCACCGGGTCGCTGCTCCGCGTGCCGCTCGCGGCGACGCTTGCCCCGGGCTCGGAGGTGCTCCTCGATATCACGTTCACCGAATCGATCCCCGAGATAGAGGGCGAACCGCTCGACGTGCAGCGGTTGCTCGGCGATTCGACGGGTGGGGATTACGGGGTCTTCGGGCACAGCAGGAACGTCTTCGACCTTGGTTACTTCATACCTACGGTCGCCACGTACGGTCCGCTGGGATGGGAGAGCCGCGAGGTCCCCGCTATCGGCGACGTATCCTGTTTCGAGTGCGCATATTACAACGTCTCCATAGACGTTCCCGAGGATTTCGTGGTCGCCGCGCCGGGCGTAGCCGCGACCGGAGCGGGCGGGGCGGGCAGGAAGATCTTCCAGTTCCGTGGCGGTCCGATGAGAGATTTCACGGCTCAGGCCAGCCCGGATTACCAGGTGGCACGCGCCAGGGAAAACGAAACCGTCGTCTCCTCCTACTACCTGAAGGACTCGGCTGAAAAAGGCAAGAAAGCTCTCGACTTCGCGCGTGAGGCGGTGAGACAGTACAACAAGCACATGGGCTGGTATCCGTACAACGGACTGAACGTATGCGAGGCTCCCCTGGGCGGGGGCGCGGGCGGCATGGAATTCGCGGGACAGATCCAGATAAGCGGGATGCTGTACGAGGACATCAGCAGCCTGCTCGGAGGAGAAGGAGTTGATCCGGGCACGTTGCTCAACTCGGCGGGCGGAGACCTGCTGGGAAGCATCCTGGAGTTCACGATCGCCCACGAGGTGTGCCACCAATGGTGGGGCCTTACCCTCGGAAGCGACTCCATCGATCACCCCTGGCAGGACGAGTCGCTCACCAACTACTGCTCCGTCCTCTACTTCAGGTGGGCCCACGGGGAGGGGGCGGCGAAGAGCCAGCTCGAAACGCAGATCAGGATGCAATACTCCGTCGGCCGCTTGCTGGGGGCCGGGAGCGACGAGGTAGTGGACACCCCGGCCGACGGTTTCGCGAACTCGATACAATACTCCACGCTCGTCTACTGCAAAGGCGCCCTGTTCTTCGAGGCGCTCGAGAACCTCATGGGCCCGGAAGCCTTCGAGAGAAGCATGAAACGGTACTACGATTATTACGCCTTCGGGAGCGCGACGCCGGCCGACCTTGTTGCGTCGTTCCAGGCGAACGGCGACTCCGAGTCCATTGCCGCCCTGCACAGGCGCTGGATACTGGAGTCGCACGACGACGAGGGCACCGCCTCCACCGCTACCGAGATGCTCGACGAACTGTTGAAGAACCTGCCGGGCGACCTGAATACCGAGAACCTCGAGGACCTGCTCAAGGACTACCTGCCTGACGGCTCGATGCCGGAGTTGCCCGACCTGTTCCAGGACGGAAACGAACCCCTGCTGCCTATATAGCGCCTGAGACAGGCATGAGAATCAGTCGAGGTCGCCCGGGCCTTGACGGCGGCGGCGTAGTGACGAGGATTGGAGGACGGTCGCGTGCCGGTCACGGACACGGCTCCAGCGGGCCTCACGACCGTGAACGTCATCATGGCCATCGTAACTTGCCCGATCGAGTATGTAATATAATGC
>CAZAIS010000526.1:0-1967 GCA_964485255.1 uncultured Acidimicrobiales bacterium
GTATATTTTGTTGCGGCTGGAAGTTCAATTAGCGTTGACTTCAGAACAACGCCGAACGGCATTGGGATAACAACAACACGATGTGGTGTCACGGTATATGATCGCAACACAGGAAATGAGATAGTTGACCAACCAAATCCATATGAGCGAGCATTACTTGGCAAATGGATTTCTGATGATGAAAAAACGAGTAAGTATTTTAGGATAATTGGGAACGCTGGGGCTGGTGTCTCTGCGGACCTTTCCCCTGGCACGAATGGTAAGGGCATCGTTGGGTCGGCGTCCGGAACAACCGGGCTTGTTCGTGGTGCATACATAACTGGGTGCCCATATGCGGCGATTACGCTGACGGCCATGATTCCCAGCTCGACGCCCGCGTGACCGTACAGACGAGCACCGAAGGTTATCCGTGTCTGTATCGAGAGCCCGATCGCCACCCCCGCCTGTGAGAAAAGGCAAAGGCCCAGGTACTTCTTCACGGTATCCGGGGCATTGGAAATCCGCCCTCCCAGGTAAGCACCGGACAGCTTTCCCGCGCTGCGCAGGACTATATAGAGCACGCCGACTACGCCGAGGCCGGCAAGCTTTCTCGCGTCGAGTTGCGCTCCAACCAGTACGAAAAAGAGGACGTACAGCGGCGGCGTAGTGTTCCTGACCAGTTCGAACACGTCGTCTCTTTTCCAGCGGGTCAGGTTGACGACCGTCAGGCCGAGTGCCATGTTCGCTAGGATGAGTGAGAAGTTCAGTATGTTTGCTAGCGCGGTTGTGGCCACGATCACTCCCCACGTGAGCACCATCAGGCCTCTTCTCGCGGTGTAGTTCCTGACGAGAAACAGAAACGCGAGGCCGATTACCAGGCCGAGGGCGACGGAGCCGAGTATCTCTCCGGCGGGACGGAGAATGGCTTCAGCCACGTGAACCGTCTTGTGCGATATCAACATCTTCGCGAAGAAGGCGGCAAACGCGTATATGACCACAGCGTACGCGTCATCAATTCCCACCACGGCGAAAGTAGTGGTCGTGAGCGGCCCTGACGCCTGGTATTCTCGAAGAACGTCAACCGTGGCGGCGGGCGCGGTCGCGGCGGCCAGCGCCCCGAATATCAAGGCAATGTACAACTCCCGTGTATAAAGGTAGACCGCTGACGCCACCAGCACGGTAGCCCCTATTGTCTCCAACGCCGATATCCAGATAATCGATTTACCGAGGTTTCTCATCTTGTGAAACGCCAGCTCTCCGCCGATGTCGAACCCGATGCACGCCAGCCCGAGATAGACGATGAAGTAGAGCCCCTGGATGCTCCGGTCGTCGAAGACGCCCAGCAAAGACTTGCCCATCAGAATGCCGATCAGGATGTACCCGACTACCATGGGAGTCTTTATCTTCCTGCAAAGAAGCCCGGCCCCCCAGCCAAGAAGAAGTGACAAGCCAAGGGCCAATACGATGAAATTGGGATCTCTCGGTATTATGTCTTCAAACACTGTCTATTCGGCGCTCCTTGCCCTCTGCCGGAGGAAAACGCCCGTGACTGCGTCGTCGGGCCGCAAGCCTGACGCCCGCGCTTCCGGGATCGAAGGGTACTCACGAGTCGGACACCGCTATTCCATTTCCCCGCATGAAGGCTCAATCAATCCGCGAAGCAGGCCCTCTACCATGTCCTGCCTCTCGAGCTGCAACCGGGCTGAAGAAGCAACCATTCCCACCCGAATGGTATACGCGCTCTCGGGAAGAGCATTGAAGAGATCCTCGTCGGTCCAGTCGTCCCCGATCGCGAGAATGAAATCGTATTCCTCGCCGCCCATCATATCAACCAGCGCCCTGCCCTTGTCGACCCCGCTGTGCCGCACCTCGATCACCTTGCTGCCCTGCAGGACCTGCATGTTCATGTTTGCGGTGTATTCGATAAGGTCGTCGAGAAGCTCCCTCGCGCGCAATGAACTCAACTCCGGCTCAGCGCGGCGGTAGTG
>CAZAIS010000527.1:0-1958 GCA_964485255.1 uncultured Acidimicrobiales bacterium
ATGCTCTCGGGAGGGCGCCGCCCGCCGCTAATCTTCGATGACTCGTTCTCCTACTTCGACGAGAGGTGCCTCGAGGCACTCTGGTCCGTCCTCGAGGAGACGGCGGCGGGCCGCCAGGTGTTGCTTTTCACGTGCACCGACCGCTACGACGAACTGGCCGCCGGAACGAACATCATAGATCTCCCCTTCGCGTAGGGCCTTGCGCGACAGGTACAGCCGCGTTCCAGGCCCCCGGCTGACGCGGCCCAGTAACCTGACGCGCGCCCCGGCCCTGCTTCCCGCCACTGCTCCGGGAGAAGGCTTCGGCCTCTCCCGCAAAGCCCAACCCAAGGTGGGAGGCAGGACCCGGGCGCGCCGGTCGAACGCTTCTGCGCACGGCACCGGGGGCTCGAGAAGCCCGGTTTCAAGCGGGCCGCGCCCTCGAGGGGCTCTGCTATACTGTTCACGCGTTTCGAGCAGGAGGAAGGCCGCATGAACGTAGAGACATTCACCGACCTGTCGTTCGGCACAAACTGTTACCTGGTATGGGGGGAGGACGGCAGCGAGGCCGTGCTAATCGACGCCGGCCTTTCCAACCACCTGATACTCGATTACCTGGAGAGCCGCGGGATGGAGCTCGACGCCATCCTGGTGACCCACGTTCACCCCGATCACATCGCCGGGGTCGCGGAGATGGCTGAGCGCACGGGGGCCGACGTCTACATGCACGAAATCGAGATCCCCGCCCTTGACATGATGCCGCAGATGATGCTCGCCATGCTTGGGATAGACGAACTCGAGAAGCCCCGGAACGTCAAGCCCCTTACCGGCGGGCAGGTGCTCGAGATCGCCGGGCTCACCATCAAGGTGCTCCATACCCCGGGCCACTCCCCGGGAAGCGTGAGTTTTCACATAGAGGACTCCCTCTTCGACGGCGACCTGGTCTTCAGGGGTTCCATCGGGCGCACGGATTTCCCCGGGGGCGACTTCGACGCGCTCATGAAATCCGTGCGCGAGCAGGTGTTCGTCCTCGATCCCGAGACGAAGATATACCCCGGCCACATGGGCGCTACGACTGTCGGGTGGGAGAAGAAGACTAACCCGTTCCTGGCCGGGCAGTGATGGACCGGGAGAGCTTCGAGGATCTTGTGGAGCAGGTAATCGAGTCCATTCCGGAGGACTTCGCCCGCGAGCTCGAGCGGGGAAACGTCGGTGTGACGGTCCAGGACAGGCCGGGGGCCGGCGAGGTCGAGGCGATGGGACTCGCGGACGGCCTTGCCCTGCTGGGCCTGTACCACGGTGTGCCGCCGACCGAGAGAGGCCTGGGATACTCCCTCGTGCTTCCTGATAACATAACCATATACAAAGAACCGGTCGAGACGTACGCGCGGCAGACCGGCCGGCGGGTGGATGACGTGGTCCGGGAGGTAGTGCTCCACGAGGTCGCCCATCACTTCGGGCTTCCCGATGACAGGTTGCGTGAGCTGGGCTACTGATCCGGGAGAAAGGGCTCGCCATGAAAATTGTGGCCGTCAACGGGAGTCTCGTCGAAGGCGGCAACGTCAGCGCGCTCTTGGACAGCGCGCTCGAGGAATACGCCCTCGACGACCGTTTCCAGGTGACGAGGTTCGACCTTTGCGGCATGGAAATAGGTCCCTGCTCGCAGTGCAACTGGTGCGTCAGGAACCAGGAGAAGGATAATTACTGCAGCCGGCGGGACGGGATGGCCCTTATCTACCCGGAGCTGATGGAGGCCTCCGGCCTGATCGTTGCTTCCCCCGTGCATTTCGGCAGGCTTTCGGGCACCACCGCGGACTTCATCGACCGGCTGCGCGTCTTCGTGCATGGCAACCTCACCCGTGGCGCGATGCGGAACAAGGTCGGCGGAGCCCTGGCGGTCGCCTGGTTCCGCAACGCGGGCGTGGAGCTTACGCTGATCACTATAAACACCGCCTTCTCGGTGCTGGGCATGGTTACGG
>CAZAIS010000528.1:0-1955 GCA_964485255.1 uncultured Acidimicrobiales bacterium
CGGTACACCTCGGTCACTACCTCCGAGAAGCGCCTGAAGCCCGGGTACTCGAGGTGCAGCCGGGCCTTGTCCGCGCCGACGACATATCCGTAGCTGTTCTTGACGGCCCCGGTGATGCGCGTGTAGGTATGGGTCTTGAACTTGGGCACTGAGATTACCACGTCCGCGTCCAGCACGGCGCGGGACACGTTCACCTCCGCGCCGCAACCCTCTAGCCTGACCGCGACGGGATCGGTCGCGATGTTCGCGAACGCCCCGAGCGAGGCCTCGCCGATGCCGGACACCCGCGCGCTCTTTTCAACGGCGCCGTAGCCCGATGTCCCCGGGTT
Organism: uncultured Acidimicrobiales bacterium; assembly: GCA_964485255.1. Classification (GTDB taxonomy): domain Bacteria; phylum Actinomycetota; class Geothermincolia; order Fen-727; family Anoxymicrobiaceae; genus CAZEJS01. Next base: position 330 of record CAZAIS010000528.1, read on the forward strand.
ATCGCCCACGACCACACGCGCGCCGTCCGAGCGCAGCCTCTCCACCAGCGCCCGGATCAAGGAGGGGTGCGTGTTCGCGTGCGTCCCGGGCTCGAAGGCCCCGAGCATGTTGGGCTTCAAGAGAACGGTCTTTCCCTCAACGTCGAGCCCGAACCTGTCCAGGACGTCATCCACCGACCGGCGCATGGTCTCATAGCCGGCGTCGAGGATCACCACCGCCGGCCGGCTCAAGTCGCGCCCCGCTCGCGCCCCCGGCCGCGCTCGAGGCGGTAAACGACGAAATGGTCGAAAAACAGGTTCACCGGGACGATGACGACCCAGGAATACCGCGCGACGTGCAGGTTCAGGTAGCTGATCGGGATGGACAGGAGGAACACCACGGCCATGCTGATGTAGCCGAACATGAACCTGCGGTACGCGATGGGGTCCATGTCCTCGTCGACGAGACGGCGGTCGTGTATCCCGTACCACATAAGGAAGCAGATCATGAAGCCCGCCACCGCCAGGCTCGCCGCGTAGAAGATGAGGGACACCCTCGCTCTCGGGTACTCGCTCATCAGGCTTGTCGGGAACGGTATGAACACCACCAGCATGAGGAACACGAGGTTGAGCCACAAAAGACCGCTGTCGTGCCGCCTGAACAGCTTGAAGACGCGGTGGTGGCCGATCCAGAAAAGCCCGATAACCATGAAGCTCACGATGTAGGCCCAGAATATCGGCCAGAGGTGCAGCAGCTCCCGGGGCAGCTTCAAGTCCGCGACCTCGGGGCTTACCGCCGGGACCTTGATGCTCAGTACCAGGAGCGTTATCGCCACGGCGAAAACCCCGTCGCTGAAGGACATCATGCGGGCCAGGCTGATCCCGTGCTCGTCAACCCTGTCACCGCCGTCGCGTCTTTCCTGGTGGTCGTCCTTCATCGCTCCTCCGGCAGCGGCCGGCGGTCAGTCCCCGTACCCCCCTATGGTGTCCGTCCCGGCGCCCCTCGAGTTCCAGTACATGGCGCGCTCCACCATGACCCCCTTACCGGCGGTCTTCGATACGACCGTGACGGAGGCCCTTCCCGAGATGCCGGAGTGCTCCGCCATGTTGAACGTCTTCCTCGAGCCGGCCTTGACGGTCTCGGTCTTGACGACGTTCCCCACCCCCGTGGGGGTCAGGTAAGAGATCTCGACCGCGACGTCCGACGCGTTGGGGTTCTGGATGAGCGTCCAGGTTTCCCGGCCCTCGGAGGTCTGCCCGTCCGGCAGGAAGAAGGAGGCGTGGGCCGAGTCCATCCCGATGGAGTCGTGACAGGCTTCCCCCGTCCCCGAATCCCAGTACATCGCTCTCTCCGCGATTACCGGGGCCGACCCGCGCACTCTCGTGGAGCAGTCCGTGTCGGGCGGCAGGTAGTCGTTGACCCTTATGGTCTTCCTGGAGTCGGCCTCCATCTTGAAGGTGGGACCCGCCACCTGTCCGGAGCCGGTCATGAACGTCACGTCCACGTCCGTAGGGCTCCCCTGGGGGTTCTGCACCAGCACATAGGTGGTGAAGCCCGGCCCGTAGCCGGTGGCGCCTTCGGCCAGGAAGTAGTCGGGGGCCGGGTTCGTCGTCCCGATGGAGTCGTGCCCCTCGCGCCTCTCGTTG
>CAZAIS010000529.1:0-1951 GCA_964485255.1 uncultured Acidimicrobiales bacterium
GTATACGCAGGCCGCGTCCATGCTTACAGCGACGGCCTCACACCACGCTTTCTTCCGCTCGAAGCCGGCGCCGGACGGATCGAGCTCCTCCAGCTTCTTCTCCGCCCGCTCCTTGATGCCGAGGAAGCCCTCTGCCACGACCCTCTCCACCGGCAGGTGCAGGTGCCCCTGCACGTCGTAGCAGTAAACCGCCATGTTGGGGTTGTTCTTGGAAAGCTCGTCGCGGGTTTTCCACGCTGTCAGCGCGCGCCGGGGATGTTGCCTCTGTCCTCGCTTGATGCCGGCCATCAGGCGCAGGTTCTCACGCCCCGCGTGCCGGGCGAAACGCAGCATATCCACGACCTGCCGCGCGGTTCTCAAGGGGTTGCCGCGCACCGGCTCGATTATGCCGGATCGTATCCAGTTGCGGGCCTTGCGGTCCCTCAGGGACCTGCCCTCCCAGTAGGGCACGATTTGTTCGAGAAACTCCCTGCGGTCCTCCGCTCTGATCCCGAAGGGGCGGCCTTTCTCACCCAGGACTTCCATCTCGATCTGAAGGGACCTCAACGAATCGCCGCGCTCGGGTGCGATTACCGGGGACAGGTAGGCGTCGGTCTTGTTCCCCACGATCCACTCGTCGGCGTAGATGTGCACGGGCTGGTTCTCGCAGGTCGCCTTGAGGGCCAGCGCGTTGCGGAGCGAGGGGTCCATCCCCTCCGTCTCCCTGTAGACGCGGGTGTACTCCCTTGCCCTGGCGATGCAGATCTCATAACCGGCCCCCAGGAGCCGGTCCTTCAACCTCTGGATCCTGGGGCTGTCTTCCCTGATAAGCTCGGAAGTGTCCGTTGCCTCGGCTTCCATGACATTCCCCTCGAGCGCTTTTCGTTCCGGATCATAGTACCGTGCCGACCGGGCGGACAGTGATATATGTCAACCCCGGGGGTCGCGGCTTCACTTGTATGGCAGCACCCACACCTCGGGACCCGCCGGCAGCGACCCGGTCGTTACCACCAGCGGGCGTTCGGCGATCTCGCGCACGGCGCCCTTGAAGAGTCTCGCGAACCCGTCGACGGGCTCCACGGGAATGTTGCAGTCGGGAGTGCCGTAATGCATGGGCAGGGCGACGCGGGGGGCGAGCCGCTCCACGAGGTCGACAGCCTGCGCGGCGTCGATCGTGAAGACTCCACCCACCGGGAGCATGAGAATGTCAAGCCGAGAGAGCGCCTCTGCCAGGTCGTCGTCGGGCATGTGGCCCAAATCACCAAGGTGCCCCAGCCGGTAGCCCGCCTGCGACCAGGTGAAGACCACGTTCCTCCCTCTTTCGGCCCCCTGCTTCGCGTCGTGGAAAGAATCCGTGCCGCGTACCTCGAGCCCTCGGACTTCGAACGCTCCGCTGTCCCTTATAACTTGCGGTTCGCCCCGGACTCCCCGCAGGTAGTCGTGATCGTAATGGTCGTGCGACCGCAGGACGACGTCCGCGCTGACGGGATCGTATCTGTAGCCAGTCTCGGGTGGAGTGGGGTCCAGGACGACGGTGGCCCCGCCGCCGGAGACGCGGAACATCGCCTGCCCGAACCAGGTGATTCGAAGCGATCCGTCGACTGCCATGACTGCTACCCCTTTCGTCCGGCAACGGAAACAATGATAGCATTTCATGTGTCCCGGAGGGCACCTGTCCGGCAGGGGGCGAGGCGTCATGGAGGTGGAGATGCTCGAGGGGAAGAACGCCATAGTCACCGGTTCGTCGCGAGGGATCGGCAAGGCGGTTTCGCTTGACCTCGCCGCGAGGGGCGCCAACGTGGTGGTGAGCTGCCGCGCGCGGGTGGACCTGGCCCGCGACGTGGTGGCCCGCGTCGAATCGGCGGGCGTCCGGGCTTTGCTGGTGCGGGAAGACATCTCCACCGAGGCCGGCGCGAGGCCCCTCGTGGAAGCATGCGTGGCAGAGCTCGGGGGCGTGGACGTGCTGGTCAAC
>CAZAIS010000530.1:0-1945 GCA_964485255.1 uncultured Acidimicrobiales bacterium
GGTTCACGTTGCAGACGACCCGCGCGCAGTCAATTCGCTCCCCGTTGTCGGCAACCACGCCGTAGACCTTTCCGCCGGTAGCCAGTATCCGCGACGCGCCGTTGTTGAGCCACACCTCGCCGCCGTTCTCCTCTATGACGTCCATGAAAGCCTGCGAGAGCGCCTGCGACGTACCCTTTACGTACGCCGGGCCGAACCGGAGGTAGCTGACCGTACCCAGCGCGTAGATCAGGAAGGAGAGCTGTGAGGGCGGCAGGCAGTAGTAGCCCCATATCTGCCCCAGCACCGCTCTGGCCCTCTCGTCGGCCACCATGGGGTCGAGCACCTGGGAAAGGCTCTTGCCGAAATGCTCCATCAATACCGGGTAGTCGGACGCGGCGGCCATTACCTTCTTCATCCCGACGCGGTTCGCCTTTAGCGCCTGGTCGGCGAAATCGAACATGACCGCGCTGAAGTCCTTGATGTTTTCCGCCTCGGAGGGGAAGTGACGGCCGAGCTCCGTCTCGAAGCTCTCGCGCCCGATCGGTACGGTGATGTCCACGTCGGGAAACACGCAGCGGAAGAACTCCGGTATGCGTATGAACTCGACCCTTCCCTCGATACCGGCCTCACCGAGGAGCCGCCGGAGCGGCCCACTTTCCTCGGCGCCGCCCAGCCCCGAGAGCTCGTGAAGGGATATCTCGAACTCGAAACGGCCGCGCCTGAATGACGAGGCGTATCCCCCCGGCACGTTATGGCGATCCAGCAACAGTACCTTCCTGCCTTCTTTCGACAGGAAGGTCGCCGCCGAAAGTCCTCCAAGCCCCGCGCCTACCACGATCGCGTCGAAATCGCTCATTCCCCGCCGCTCCCTTTTTCGAGGAACCTCTCGATGTCACGCTGATGGTCCTCGGTAAGCACCATCAGGGGTTGAACGCTCTCCTCCAGTTCCATGATAGTCCGCAGGTCCGTCCGTGAGGCGATGTTCAGGTGGCGCTTCATCAGCGCCAGCACGGCCGGTGGGCGTGTCGCGATCTTCCGCGCTACCTTCATCGTTTTCTCGGAGATCTCGTCATGCGGGATTACACGGTTTACCAGTCCTATCCGCAACGCCTCCTCCGCCCCTATCGGCCTGCCCGTGAACGCGAGTTCCTTGGCCTTGATAAGCCCGACCCGGAGGGGCAGGAAATAGGTGGAGCCTAGATCGGGGACGATCGAGATCCTTATGAAGCTCATCATAAACCTCGCCCTCTCGGTCGCGAAGGTCATGTCGGAGGCCATCGCCCAGCCCATCCCGCCACCCACGGCCCAGCCGTCGACCTCCGTGATGACGGGCTTTGGACCCTCGTGGAGATCGTGGCCTATCTCGTTGATCATGTGCATGCTCCTGTTGAGGATCGATGGGTCCATCTTCTCCCCCATCGTTCCCACGTCTCCCCCGGAGCAGAAATTGCCCTCCCCGCCGCGCAGGACGATCACCCGCGCGTCGTCGTCGGCCAGAACCTCCGACATCCGCTCGCACATGGGGAACAGCAGGTCTTCCCCCAGAGCGTTCATCTTGGGCCCGTTCATGGTGCACCTGGCGACACCGTCTTCGATCTCGACTGAGAAAACCTCGGATTCTGTCAAGGGCTCCTCCATTTCAATCACGGGTGGCTGGCTTACTACTCAGACCCACGGGAGCGCTCGCGTAGAGCACTTTCGCGAAACCTCGTCTATCCGTTTCATCTCAAAGGCGGACAGCTCGAGGTCGTTGGCCGCGACGTTCTGCTCCGCCTGGCTGACCTTCGAGGCGCCCGGTATGGCGACCACCGTGTCCCCGTAGTAGTTGACCAGCCAGCACAGCGCTACCACCGCCGCGGAAACGCCGTTGGCCTCCGCGACTTCCTCGAGGACCGCGACCAGGTCGGCGCTCCTGGCGATCTGCCTTCGCATGACCTCGCGCCTGCCGGCGGGCCTGCTTTCC
>CAZAIS010000531.1:0-1941 GCA_964485255.1 uncultured Acidimicrobiales bacterium
TACGGTACTCAGGCAATCGGCGCCGCAGATGCCCGCCTTGAGCAGATTTATCGAATCGTGAAATTCGAAGCCAGCGCCGTGAAAGGACCTCCAATCCAGGCCGAAGAAGGGAAAATGCTCCTTCGGGTAGACTCCCTGGTACCCAAGATTGTGAATGCTCAAAACACTGGCGGTTTTGGAAAAATCGCCCGCCCTTTCCAGGGTGGACAAATATACAGGAACGAGCGAGGAAGGCCAGTCGTGGGCATGCAGAATATCGGGAATCCAGGATATTTTCCTGCAGAGTTGAAAAGCCGCTCTCGAAAGCAGCGCGAACCGTTGGGGGTTGTCCGGGTATTCTTCCCTGCTGGACGCCCCGTATACCCCCGCCCTTCCGAAAAAAGCTTCGTAATCCAGAAAATAAACAGGTACGCGGGAGCCGGGAAGCAGCGCGCTGAACACCTGGGTCCAGCGTTCGGAGTCTCCCATGGGCACGCCCATGGGTCCTTCCATCGCCTTGAGTCCGTCCCGGGGTATCGAATAATACCGGGGGATGAGAAGCCGCACATCGTGGCCAAGTTCGGAAAGGGAAACGGCCAGGGCGCCGACCGCGTCGCCCAGGCCGCCGGACTTGGCGAAAGGGACAGCCTCGCTGCTGATCATCAAGATTTTCACAGTGTGATTATACCGGCCAGGGCGCCTGGCCGCAATGAGGATAAAAAAGCCGGAAAACTCCCGCGTCTTGAAGCATCCGACCCCTCCCCGGGCGAATATGCGATGGGAGGAAGCATATCATGGGAGGACATCGAAATCGTTTTTTTCCATGCCTGCTTTTTACCGCCCTGCTCCTGGCTTGTCCCGGCATTCAGCGGGAAAGGATGGGCAGAATAAAGGCGACCGATAGTTTTGAAACAGGGCTCAAGCAGCCGCGGGCCATGGACCCCGCTACGCTGAGCACCGCCTCCCCCATACTACCCAGTGGTGGATGGACCCCCCTTAGCTACACATTGTCGGGCTCGGGGCCCGGAGGCGCCGCGTTTGTCGAAGAAACACAAGATGGGGTTTTTTCCATAGAGTGCGTTCCGGGAGAATGGTTTCTGGATGCCTGTGTCATCTCTCAAGACAATATAGAACTCGCCCGGGGCGGCTGTAGTTGTATTCTTCAGCCGGGCAAGGCGAGTCGGGCGGATATAGTGCTATATCCGCTCGAGGGCACCGGTGAGCTTTCGGTGTATGTAATTAAAAATCTCGAAATGTCCGCCGGAGCCAGGCTTGTAGGTCAGTTGCGATTCATCGGCCTGCCTGGACAGCAGGCAGCCCCTCATCCCCCGGTCATCCCCATCGATCAGCCTGCTTCGAATAACGAATTGCTCTTCCCCAAACTAGGGGCCGGGTACTATTTACTCAGCCTTGAACTTAAGACGGAAGACGGATTCGTTTCGGGGGGCTGCGCCGTCGCCGCCCTGGTGTTGGCGGGCTATGGCAGCAGCGGCGCGTGCTCGATCACCATGGGCTTACCCGTAGCGAGCATAGGGATGGAACTATATCCGAAAGAACCTCTAGCTCAGGCCCTGCTGTCGGTTGAACACAGTGTCCCCAAAGGTATAAACGCGCTGCCCATGGCTGTTTCCAGGGCAGACACGAGCCCCGGGGATACTGTCGCGCGAACCTGGTATCGAAATGGCAGGGAAGCAGGAGCAGCGGTTCCGATCCTCGAAGGCCCGACCTTACTTCCGCCGAATTGTTTTATCTATCCGCCTTCCAGCTCCGGCCAGGCCGTATCCGCTCTTCGCGCAGTCAGCGGGCAAAGCCTTTCATCGCCCAGGCGCTCGCCGCCGCCCAGCGCGCCGGCGGCGGCGTATCGCGGCAAGGTCTGCTCAGCCCCGGCAACCGCTCGACCTTCGGCCGCGGCCGTGTCGCCGCCGTCCGGGCAAACCATCTGCTCACCGGCCGCTCGCGCCT
>CAZAIS010000532.1:0-1933 GCA_964485255.1 uncultured Acidimicrobiales bacterium
ACTGGCCGGGGGTCACGGTTGAGAAGAAAGAGGGCTCGAGCCGCGGGGGCGGCGTCGACTTCGAAGTCGTGGACCTTCCCGGCACCTACAGCCTTACCGCATACTCCCTTGAAGAGGTCGTGGTGCGCGACTTCATCGCCGGCGAGAAGCCCGACGTGGTGGTCAACGTAGTCGACGCGAGCAACATAGAGAGGAACCTCTACCTGACCACCCAACTTCTTGAGCTGGGCGTTCCCCTCATACTTGCCTTGAACATGACCGACGTGGCCGAATCGCGCGGGGTCAATATCGACACCGGCCTGCTCTCCGAGTTACTCGGTATCCCGATCGTTCCCATGGTCGGCCTGCGCAACCGGGGGACGGACATGCTCAAGGAGACGGTCGGCGCGGTCCTTGAGGGCCGGGCGCGGCCCCGGGGCGCCCAGCCCACCTACGGGCGCGAGGCCGAGGAGGAGATCGCGAAGCTGGAGAAGGCGATCACCGGCGACGAGGCCCTGTCGCGGGATTTCCTGGGCAAGTACTCGGCCCGCTGGATCGCGCTCAAGCTGCTCGAGGAGGACGAGCGGGTCGAGGAAGACGTTGAGAGGGCGGCGGGGGCCGGGGCGCCGGTGCTGGAGCAGCTCGAACTCAGCCGGCGGCACCTGCTCTCGATATTCGGCGAGGATATCGAGACCATCATCGTTGACAACCGGTACGGGTACGTGGCGGGAATCGTGCGCGAGGCGGTTGTGCGCGAGCGCGAGGGCTACGAGTCGAGGTCCGACCGCATCGACGGCATTCTCACCAACCGCGTCCTGGGGTTCCCGATATTCGCGTTTTTCATGTGGCTGATGTTCTTCCTCACCTTCTATCTGGGAAAATTCCCGATGGACTGGATCGACCGGCTGATGACGTACCTGGGCAACGTCGTAACGACGAACCTCACCTCCCCGGCGTGGCTGCAATCGCTGCTGGCGGACGGGGTGATCGGCGGCGTCGGGTCCGTGCTGGTATTCCTCCCCCAGATAATGATCATCTTCCTGTGCATATCGATCCTGGAGGACACGGGTTACATGGCTCGTGCCGCTTTCATCATGGACCGCGTCATGCACTTCCTGGGGCTCCACGGCAAGTCGTTCATCCCGCTTGTCATGGGCTTCGGCTGCAACGTGCCGGCTGTCATGGCGACGCGCACGCTCGAGAGCGAGAAGGACCGGATGATCACAATCCTGGTCAATCCGCTCATGTCGTGCACCGCGCGGCTCCCGATATACGCTCTTTTCACTTCGGCGTTTTTCGCTGCCAACCAGGGGACCGTCACTTTTTCTCTTTATCTAATGGGAATAATACTCGCGGTCGCCATGGCGAAGCTCCTCAGGAAGACGCTGTTCCGCGGGCAGAGCGAGCCGTTCGTCATGGAGCTGCCCCCGTACCGGTGGCCCACGGCGAAAGGGACCTTCATCCACATGTGGGAGCGGGGCTCGCTGTTTCTCCGCAAGGCCGGGACGGTCATCCTTGCGGGCTCGTTCGTGATATGGCTCCTCTCTTACTTCCCCTCCGGTGTCGAGTACGGGAGCTCTGCCAGTCTGGCGGGCAAGATCGGACACGTGTTCGAGCCCCTGGTTAGGCCCCTCGGGTTCGACTGGCGCGCGGTGGTCGCGCTGATATTCGGCTTCATCGCCAAGGAGATAGTAGTCAGTACCTACGGGGCGCTGCTCGGGGTCGGGGAGAGCTCATCGGGCATGTCGGCGAAGCTGCAAACGATATTCACACCACTCACGGCCTACACGTTCATGGCCTTTACACTCCTGTATACGCCGTGCCTTGCCACGGTCGCGGTGATCAGGAGGGAAACCGGCTCCTGGAAGTGGGCGGCTTTCGCCATCGGTTACTCCCTTGTCCTGGCGTGGCTGATTGCCTTCCTGATCTACCGGGTGGGTCTCTTGTTTGGAGG
>CAZAIS010000533.1:0-1929 GCA_964485255.1 uncultured Acidimicrobiales bacterium
CCCGGCCGGTACGACCCTCGCCGGCTCGATAGCGGCGGGGCCCGACGGGAGGGTTTACGCAGGCGGTTCGGCGGGGGCCGACGCCGTGCTACTCGTCTTCGACCCTTCAGCGCCCGCCAGCGCCCCGGCCGAGGCGTGCAGGGTCGCGAACGCGGCGGGCGTATTCTCGATAACGCCTGGCGCCGACGGCGACGTTTTCTTCGGAACCGGAGACGAGGCGGGTACCGACGGGAAGGGGCACCTTCGATCGTACGACCCCTCGGCTCCCGGCACGTCCATCGACTGGGGACCGATAGGCGACGCGCCGTCGAAGATAACGGGGCTCGCGCTCGCGGGGGACACCATCTACGGCGCCGCCGGGTCCTTCCCGGGAGGCACCGGGACCGCGGTCTGTTTCAGGCGGCTGCCGGGGCAGGCCCCGGTGTCCCAGGGTGTCCTCGCGTCCGAGTTCACTACGAGCAACCTCGCCATGGGGCCAGAAGGGAAACTGTACGTAGGCACCGGTCCCTCCGGTTTCCTATTCTCGGCGACGCCGGGGAGCCCGTACGGCCGGGTAGCCGACGTGAGCGGCTCGATCACGGCGCTCGCCGCCTCGGGCGAAAGCGTTTGCGGGTGCGCGGGGGGAAAAGGCAGCCTGTTCACGTTCAACGGCGGCGCCCTCGGGGAAAACGGTCCCCTGAGCGCGAGGAGCGGGGCGGTCACAGCAGCCGCGACCGACAGCCTCGGCAAAGCCTACTTCGGCACGTTCGACGACTCCGGGGCGCCACAGCTCGTCAGGTACGACACCGGCGCCCGGTACGCCTGGACTACGGCAAGCGCGACGAAGGCGATACCGGAACCGCCGCCGGCCACGACGGCAACGGTACGCGCCTGCAATGTGGACGAGACCGAGCGGATCGAAGTGAACACTGACACCGATATAAGCGAACTCAACGACCAGAAGCAACTGCGGTTCAAGGCGGCCTTGAGCACCACCGATGCCGGGGTCACTCCCGCGGTCGCGGACTGGAGCGCGGCCTGGGCGCTGATGTCCAACGTGGACCTGTTCCAGTACCCCCACGCTCAAGGGGTCTACCGGGGCGAACAACTTGCCGTCTGGGGATCCAACTTCGGCGCGGCGCAAGGCACCGTGACCATCGGGGGACAGGCGGCGACGGCGGACTGGTACGAGAACTTCCTGAGCGTCCAGGTACCGGCCGGCGCCGATGACAATACGATCACGATAAGGCCCTCCTGGGGTGTCTCCGGTGAGTACTCCGGGACCATCGACCTGCTGGAGCCTCCGCACATCGAGAGCATTGATCCATCCCGGGCGCGGCCGGGCGACCTGGTGGCGGTAGAGGGCTCAGGCTTCCTCGCGAGCCGTGGCGACGCCGACTCCGTCTCCTTCAACGGCGTGAGCGCGACCTCCTATGAGTCCTGGTCCGACGAGCGAATAGAGGTGAGGGTCCCCGCCGGAGCGGCGAGCGGACAGGTAGTGGTCTTCGTCAACGAGCAGGCCTCGAACGGCGTCTTGTTCACCGTGGACCCGGGCGGCGGGCCGGTCGTCAGGATCACGGAACCGGCGAACGGGTCGGCGCTCGAGGGAAAGGTGACAGTGAAGGCGACCGTTAACAGGACCGGGGGGACGGCCCCGGTGGAGCTGCTCGTCGACGGGTCGAAGGCGGGTTCCGACGCGACGGCCCCGTACGCGTTCGAGTGGAACGCGGACTCGGTGGCCGACGGCGAACACACGCTCACCGTGAGGGCGGCGGACGGCTACGGCCGCACGGGAAGCGATACCGTGACCGTGTCGGTGGACCACACCGTCCCCTCGGCCGCAACGGATTGGTTCTTCGCCGAGGGCTGCACCGACTACGGGTTCGAGACGTGGGTCCTCATCGGGAACCCTGGTCCGAAGGCGACGGTCGCGCACGTCACTTTCATGGA
>CAZAIS010000534.1:0-1922 GCA_964485255.1 uncultured Acidimicrobiales bacterium
CGCGTTTGGCCGGCCCGGGCGGCCAGCCGGTCAACACCACCGCCTCCGCTGTCAGGATCACCCACAAGCCCACGGGGCTGGTGGTAAGCTGCCAGGACGAGAAGTCACAGCTTCAGAACAAGGAAAAGGCCCTCCGGATCCTCAAGGCGAGGCTGCTGGACTCAGCCAGGCAGAGGCAGCGGCGGGAGGAAGCCGAGCAGCGGCGCTCGCAGGTCGGCACGGGCGAGCGGAGCGAGAAGATACGCACGTACAACTTCCCCCAGGGGCGCGTTACCGACCACAGGATAGGGCTGACGCTTCACAAGCTGGCCGCCGTCCTGGAGGGCGACATGGACGACATAACCGACGCCCTGCTGGAGGACGAGAGGACCCGCGCCCTGAAAGGGGTTGACTCGTGAACCTGGTCGAGTACCTGGCCAGGGCCGCCGATTACCTCGACAGGCACGAAGTAGCTTCCCCCCGCCTGAACGCGGAGCTCCTGCTGGCGGACCTCCTGGGGATATCGAGGATCGAGATATACACGACGTTCGAGCGCCGGCTTACCGCGCGGGAGGCCGACGCCTACCGCGAGGCCGTAATGCGGCGGGGGAAGGGCTGCCCGCTCCAGTACATCACCGGTGGGACGGGGTTCCGAGGCCTAGAGCTCGAGGTGCGGGAAGGTGTGTTCATTCCCAGGCCCGAGACCGAGGTCCTGGTGGAGAAGGCCCTGGAGGTCGCGCCCCGGGGAGGAGAGGGAGCGTTTCACGCGCTGGACATCGGGACAGGGTGCGGCAACGTCGCGGTGAGCCTGGCGGCGGAGAGCGAGGGCGCGACGGTCGTGGCGGTCGACTGCGACCCTGAGGCGGTCGCGCTGTGCGCCCTCAACGCGGCGCGGGCGGGAGTGGGCGATCGTGTGAAGGCGGTCGAAGGCGATCTGTACGGGCCGCTGGAGGCCGCCGAGCGCTTCGACCTCGTGGTCTCGAACCCGCCCTACATCCCCTCGGGGACAAAGGACTCCCTCCCTGTGGAGGTGAGGGACCACGAGCCCGCGATCGCGCTGTTCTCGGGGCCTGAAGGTCTCGACCTGACGAGGAGGCTCGTACGGGGCGCTCCCGTTCACATGAACGAGGGCGCCTGGCTCGTCCTCGAGGTGGACGAGAGCCATGCCGGGGACGTCGTCCGCGAGCTCGAGGAACCCGCCTGGTCGCGTCCCGAGGTGTTAGAGGACCTGGCGGGCAGGCCGAGGGTCGTGCGCGCGAGGCTGGGGACGCGGTCGTGCTGAGGATAAGGATCGAGGAAGGGGCGTTCAGCCCGGAGGACGTGGAGCGCGCCGCGGCGGAGCTCGCGTCGGGGGGGGTAGGGGTAATTCCGACCGACACCGTTTACGGCATTGCCGCCCTCGCCTCCAACGAAGCGGCCGTGAGGAGAGTCCTTCGCATCAAGGAGAGGCCGCCCGGCAAACCGCTTCCGGTGCAGGTGGCCTCGCTGCAAGACGCTAACGCGATAGGGATCGCCGACTCACCGGCGGTCGCCGCGCTGGCGGGACGCTTCTGGCCCGGCCCGCTGACGATCGTCATGGAGCGCAGGCCCGGCGTCGAGCTCCCCTTCCAGGACCCCGCGACCATCGGCGTTCGCGTCCCGGCGAGCCCCTTGTGCATAGCCCTCATCGAGAAGGCGGGGCGGCTCGTGGTCCCCAGCGCCAACGCCCCGGGACGGCCGGCGCCGGTCACGCCTTCGCTAATACCGGCGGAGTTGCTCGAGGCCGTGGATTTCCTGGTGGACGCCGGGAGGTGTCCCCTCGGCGTCGAGTCTACCGTGGTGGACGTGACCGGTGGCGTGCGGGTCGTACGGGAGGGAGCGATTCCGGGCCGGGACGTGGATCAAGCGGCCGGAGGTGAATGATGGGCGTGGCGGAGTACCCGACCGGTCGGGACGGGGGAATA
>CAZAIS010000535.1:0-1919 GCA_964485255.1 uncultured Acidimicrobiales bacterium
GGTTATACACTAAACTCAAGGGTGGCAAGTGTCTCACTCATGTTGGCACACAGGGATGTCCATCCGCTGCTTGTGAGCCAAGACTTCGGCGGTTAGCAACTTGTGCTTCCTATAGCGGTGACCTCCGTGATTGCCTCTCCCGTGTCTGCCGGGGAACGGCTGTCGGGAGGCCCCGAAAGCTTCCCTGAGATTCCTGCGCCAGCGTGCTAATTGGTCTTGTCCTTGCCCTGAACACGATCCCGGGGCTTCGGAAACTCGCCCTTCTGTCAGGGGGTACTGCCGCCCGGTCTCGTTCAGAAAATCACGCCGGGGTTGAGAGTCCCTCGAGGGTCGAGCGCGTCTTTGACCCGCCTCATGGCATGAAGCTCGGCGTCGGAGAACCCGATGGGCAGGAGGTCTTTCTTCAACCGGCCGATGCCGTGTTCGGCGCTCACGGTGCCCCCGAGCCTGACCGACTCACGGGCTATCCCGGAATACAGGGCTTCCGCGGTCTTCAACTCCTCGCTGGAGCGAGGGAGCATGTTGATGTGCATGTGGTTGTCGCCCGCGTGGCCGAAGACGACGTACTCGAGGCCCTCGCTCTCGATCATAGCCCTGGCGCGGGAAAGGAACTCTTTCAGCCTCCCCTCGGGCACGGCGGTGTCGGTCCCGACCTTGTGCAGCCCCGGGATCTCCCGCTTCCTCTCGGCTATGACCGCGTTGACCGTCGCGGGCACCGCGTGCCGGAGCTCCTTCATCGCCTCGAGGTCCTCGTCCGTGAAACCGGCCCAGGTCCGGTCCGGATCGCAGCCGCCGGACGAAAGGAGTCTCTCCAGTGTCTCCCGGGCGTCCTCGGCGTCGATCATCTCCAGGTAGAGCGCGCACGCGACATCAGGAGGCAGGGCGCGAAACGCTTCCCTGGAGCGGAGGAGGTCGAGGGCGTTCGGGTCCATGTACTCGATCGCGAGGCACCGCGCGCGCAGGTCCGCTTTCACCGCTTCGACGAGGTCGAGGGCCTCATCCTCCGAGCCGGCGTACGCGACGAGGAAGAGCCGCTTTTCCGGGAGCCGGGCCATCCTGATGCCGACCTCGGTGATTATTCCGAGAGTGCCCTCGCTGCCGACGAACAGGTCCACCAGGTCCATCCCCCTCGCCAGGTAGAGGCCCGACGCGTTCTTTGTAGGCGGCAGCCTCACCTCGGACACGGGGACAGCTATTTCGCCGTCCCCGCGGCCCAGAACGAAACCCTCGCCTTCCGCGAGGACTTCGCCCCTTCGCGCGCGCAACACCATGCCGTCGCACAGGACGACAGTCAGTTCCTCGATGAATCCCCTGGTCGGGCCGTAGAAGAACGTGCGGGCCCCGGAGGCGTTGGTCGATGCCGTGCCGCCGAGCGAAGCCGTCTTCTCCGTCGGGTCAACGGGGTAGTACTCACGGGCCGTGCGCGGGATTTTCTCCAGCCTGATGCCCGCCTGGTAGCGTCGTTCGCCCAGCGTCGCGGTCATGCGCTCGAGGCTGATGATCGAGGCGTTGGCGACCGCCACCGCGCCCCCCGCGACACCGGTCCTGGAAGCGGAGACGACGATGCGCTCTTCCCTCCGGCGGATCCCGCGGACGGCGTTGACAACCTGGGCTGTGTTATCCGGGAAATAGATGGCCGACACCGGTTGCGGGTCCATCCCGGACTCGTCCGTGAGGTAGTCGCCGCAGGACTCGAGCACGCGGCTTTCGCCCTCGACACTCGGGCATTCTTCCGGTTCTATCTCCTCGAGTTCGGCCCTGTTCATCGTCTTGCTCCAGTGACACTTGAGGCGGTCCGGGGACCCGGGCCGCACGGGCGGCAAACATTCACGGGCGGATACAGGCCGCTATCTTTCGGGGCCCGGGAGCCTGTCGCATAAACCCTCGATATCATACCTCGTCTCGAAGGAGAGCGGCTT
>CAZAIS010000536.1:0-1916 GCA_964485255.1 uncultured Acidimicrobiales bacterium
GATGTCACTGGGACCTCCTCGAGTACCTGGGGCGCCTGGGGTTCAGGCTGGGCGAGCACAGCACAAGGGCGGCCTCCATCGGCGAAGCCTTCGCTTTCTGCGAGGAGTGGCGCGACAAGAGAAACAGCCTTCCCTACGAGATCGACGGCGTTGTCATCAAGGTCGATTCCCGTGCGCAGCAGGATGCCCTGGGGCACACCAGCAAGAGCCCCAGATGGGCCGTCGCGTTCAAGTTCCCCCCGGAGGAGAAGACCACCAGAGTAGTGGACATCGCCGTGGGCGTCGGACGCACGGGCGCCCTGACGCCCGTCGCGGTCCTCGAGCCCGTGTTCGTTGCGGGGTCGACCATAACCCATGCGAGCCTCCACAACGCCGGCGAGGTCGCGCGAAAGGACGTCCGCGTCGGCGACCGGGTGATAGTGCGGAAAGCCGGCGACGTAATACCCGAGATCGTCGGTGTCGTCAAAGACGCGCGCACGGGCGTCGAGAAGGAATGGAAGATGCCCGGGAGGTGTCCCTCCTGCCACTCGCTGGCCGCGCGCGAGGAAGGTGAGGCGGTTACGCGGTGCACAAACGTCGCCTGTCCCGCCCAGACCTTCGAGCGCATTTTGCATTTCTCGAGCAGGGGAGCGATGGACATCGACGGGATGGGCGCGGTAACGACGGCCGAGCTACTCTCCAGGGGCTTCATCGGGGACGTCGGGGACATATTCTTCCTCTCGCGGGAGCAGATCGCGCAGTTGCCAGGCTACAAGGAAAAGGCGGTGGAGAACCTCGTCGAAGCGATTGACGAGGCCCGTCACAGGCCTGTCTGGAGGTTGCTGTTCGCGCTGGGCGTCAGGCACGTCGGCGCCACCGTCGCCAAAGCCATGACGGCCCGCTTCCCTTCGATCGATTCGCTGGCGGCTGCGACGGAAGAAGAACTCCTGGAGATCGAGGGGGTCGGCCCGCGTATCGCGGCAAGCACAAGGTTCTTCTTCGGGCGGAAGGAGAACGCCGAGGTTATCGACAAGCTCAGGCGCGGAGGGGTGCGCCTTGCCGACGAGAAGACTATCCCTGCCGGGACGGGACCGCTCCAGGGAACGGTCTTCGTGCTCACCGGGGCGCTCGAGGATTTCACCAGGGAGGAAGCTTCGGCGATAATAGAAGGACTCGGGGGGCGGGTTACCGGCTCGGTCAGCCGCAAGACGGACTACGTCCTCACCGGCGCGGACCCCGGCTCGAAGCTGGGCAGGGCCCGGGAACTCGGGGTGAAAGTAATAGACGAGCAAGAGTTCAAGCAAATGATTGGTGGCGGCGGATAAAGGAAAGGGCGCTTATGGCTATCAGCATCGAGGAAGTGGAACACGTGGCCAGGCTCGCCAGGCTCGCTTTGAGCGACGGCGAGAAAGAGACTTACAGGCACCAGCTCTCCGACATCCTGGAGCACGCGCGCGTGATAAGCGAGGTCGATACGGGGGACGTAGAGCCGACCAGCCATACTCTGCCGCTCGTGAACGTCTTCAGGGAAGACGTGGTGAAGCCTTCGCTGACGGTCGAAGAGGTCACCGGCAACGCGCTGTGGGCTACGGGTGGGGCTTTCAAGGTCCCGCGGATCATATAAGGCGGCCCCATGGACATCACAGGCATGAGCGCGCTTGACATTGCCGGGGCCGTGAGGCGGCGCGAGGTATCAGCCCTGGAGGTAACCGATGCTTACCTGGGTCGAATAGAAGCAGTGGAACAGGATGTCAACGCCTACGTCAACGTGTACGCCGCCGAGGCCCGCGGGAGCGCCGAGCGGATAGACCGGCGTATCGCGAGCGGCGAGGAGACGGGGGCCCTTTCGGGCGTACCGATCGCGATTAAAGACGTCCTCTCGACCCGGGGTTACAGGACGACTTGCTGCTCCAGGATACTCGCGGACTTCGTTCCTG
>CAZAIS010000537.1:0-1915 GCA_964485255.1 uncultured Acidimicrobiales bacterium
GGAGCGTGGTTGGCGGGGGCCGGGGCCGGGGCCGGTTCGGGGGCCGGGGCCGGGGCCGGTTCGGGGGCCGGGGCCGGTTCGACATGGCGTTCGGACGCGACGGGGGCGTCGCTACTGCTCGCAGGCGGCGCGGCCGCCGTGTTCTGTGCCGGGGGCTCCGTGGGAGTAGTGATCACCTGGTAGTTGACCGGCCGCTTCACCGCTTGTGGCGCGTTCGATTGCGTCTTGACGCGCCTCTCCTTCGCGCCGGCGTCCCTTTTCACGGGTTTTCGACTGAGCGGTCCCCAGAGGAAGAGCCATGTCAGGGCGGCCAGCGCCATGAACGAGACGGCCGCGATACGGGCGGTCCGTGAGCGGGCCGCGCCGTCCGTTCCGGCGCGCGGCGGTCGCCGGTCCGTCCCGCGCGGTTCGCGAGTCTCCCGCCTTGCCCTCAGGTGCTCTCGCGGATCGTCCTCGGGCAGGACATCACCGTCGATTGATGTACGCCCGTGCTCCTCTTCCGGCACGATACATGCGGTTGAATCGCTCGCACCGGTTGCATCGCACGCGTTGATGGCACCGCTCGCGCCGGTCTCGAAATCGGCGATTCTGAGCACCCTTGCGGGCTCATGTCTTTCGCCCTTGAGATGCGAGAATACGTAAGGAAGCTCTTCGGTTGCCGTCCGTCGATTCAGGAACAAGTCCACGGCCCAGGCTTCGCAGTCCTCCTCATCGTTTCCCGTCAGAAGTATTACTCCTCGCGGAGGCATGAGCTGAGGATCGTGGCGAAGGTGCCTCAGGAACGCGTGGGACTGAGGTACGTCCGCGTCCACGAAGTAGTAATCGAAGTCACCGTCGGCCATAAACACGAGAGCTTCATTTATATCGGACGCGTAGCGTACGTCACCCTGTCTCGCAAGTGCCTTGTGAAACACCCGGTCCTTTTCTCTGTCCAGATAAAGAATGAGAAGCTTTCGCATTCGGGTTCCTAACTGTGCAGGCAAAATCGAACCCATATGTTCCCTGTATAATTTTCATTTGTCAATAGCTTGCTAAGCATGCGTTCGCCTACCGGTTTTCCAAGCGCCAGAGAATGCTGTAAGGAAAGGTTGTATGTTGTCATATAATGGACAATAATAATATCCATAGCATTAGACATTATAGAAGCCGTTTCAGCCTTTGTAAAGTGGTGTTTTCAACAGATTGCCCGGCGGGGGCCGGGTGAGCGCGCAGGTGGGATGCGAGACCGGTGAAGGGGGCGCCCCCGGACGTTTCTCCCGGAAACACGCAAGGTATCCCCAACCGGCCGTGAATCGGTTACCATAAACGGGCGAAAACCGGGGGAGGAACCCGCGGGGGCCGGTACGCCGTCTCAAATGGTGACCGGGCGGGCGGGAAGCTTTGGAGCGGCATGGAAGGTCACAGACGCAGCTACAGCAAATACGTCGTCATCGCGATAGGCATCAGTGTCGCCGCTATCGTGGTCATCTCGCTCTTGACCATGGACCGGAACACTCTCGACCTGCTCTCGCGCATCGACGTCTTCTCCTTCGTCGTGGTCGTCGCCCTGGTCGCGGGGAAGTGGGCCTGCGAGTGCGTCCGCTACGACCTCATCACAAGGGGCATCGGGCGGCGCCTGCCCTTCCGCCACACCAGCAGGGCCGTGCTGGGCAGCGCGTTCACCGGGGCGGTCACGCCGTACAGGTCCGCGACCCTCCCGGTGCAGGTATTCTTCTTCACCAGGTACGGGCTCACGGGCGGCGAGGCCGCCGCCGTCTCGGCGGCCGGAGCGGCGATCTCGATCCTCCTGCTGACGGTGTCGATGCCGATCGTGCTCCTGCTGGGCGCGTCGAAGATACACGTGAACTTCGGAATACGGTTCCTGCTGGTATCGGGCGCGGCCGCCGGATTCCTGGTGTTCGTGTTCGCGGTCTAC
>CAZAIS010000538.1:0-1915 GCA_964485255.1 uncultured Acidimicrobiales bacterium
CGGGGGACCTTGCCCTCGCCGAGGCCGGGTTCACCGTCGAGAACGTCGCCGAGGCCGCCCGGTCCGTGTTTCGCTGACGAGCCCGCGAGCGCGACACCCACACCCGGCCGGCCCCCGGGCCGAGCCGGACCCGGCTCCCGGGGGCATGCGATCGCGCCCCCTGGCCGAAGTGCAGGCAAAGCGACACTCCCCGGCAAGGTCAACAGGCTCTATTCATAGAAAAATCTTGAAGTAGACGCTACAAGGGAGCAGTTTATGTCTTCCGGCGGAACGCTTCGCCTCTTTATAATCGTGCTACTTCTCGCTTTCCTCGTAGCCGGCCCGGCGGCGGTCTCGGGGTGCGGGGGTTCCACGCCGTCCGCCTCAGGAACGCGGCCGGTCGGCCCCCTGTCCAACGCGACCGGCCCCGACGCCGGGGGGGAGGAAGCCACGAGGGGCGACAACACCACCGCGCCGGGGGGAGAAGAGAAGCCGGCCCGTCCGGAGGATCTCGAGACCGAGGCGGCGATCCGCGCCGCGAAAGCGAGCGCCCTGGCGGGCAATCCGTCCATCGGTGAGCTCGAAGTCACCAACGCCAGGGTCGTGGGCTCATGGGCTCTGGTAGGCCTCGAGCCCGTCGACGGGTCCACCGACGGCGCTATATGGTTGCTGACGAAGTCCGGGGGGGCCTGGCAGGTCGTGGAGTACGGGACCAGCATCCTGCCCGCCGACCACCCGGAAGCTCCAGGCGAGCTTTTCTGAGTAGAATCTGATGCCATGAAAAGGATTTCACCGGTTGCGGCCCTGGCGGCCGCTTTCGCCCTGGCCCTCGGGCTCGCGGGTTGCGGGAGCGGGCCCGCGGACAGGTTGAAGGGATACCTCGACTCACTGCGCAATGCCGACGCGAAGAGCGCCGCCTCGTACTGCTACGACGACGTCTCCTCTCGGGACATGGCCAAAGGCCTCGAGGGCCAGCTCTACGGCACGGAAATAACCGTGCTCTCCGTCGATGAATGCGGCCAGCGGTCCGTCCGCAGAAAAGGATACAGGATCAAGAAGGTCGCAAGCGTGAAAGAAAGGATGGCCGGCCCCCTCGCCGAGATCGAACAGAGGTTCAAGCCGCTTATCGACCAGGCGAACGCGGTCCTCTCGAACGCTCAGGCGGAGTACAACAACGCGGTGGAAATGAAGAAGTACGCCGCCGTCACCTACGGAACCAACATGCCGCAGTACTACGCGGAGCAGGTAAGGATAAACAACGCCCTGCCCAGGGTACGTAACGCCCAGGCCGCCGTGGACCGGCTCAACACCGCGAAGCAGAATGAAATCGACGCGCTCGAGGCCGGAGCCGAAGCGGGGTACAGGCAGGACAAGTCCGACAGCGACAAGGCGCTCGCCAGGAACTCCTGCCGGCTGCCCGCCTTCGAGGTCAAGGTGAAGCTGGTGCAGGGCGGGTCCGCCCAGCGGCGGACCTTCACCCTGGTGGAGGACGGTGACTGGGAAGTGTACTCGGTGGACAGCGGCGACTGACCTCACGCGCTGAAAGGAGCCGCTCGATGGGCGCGAAAACCGTGGTAATAGGATCGGGAATCGGGGGCGCCGGGGCGGCCGCGCTGCTCCAGTCGAGGGGACACGACGTACTGCTGCTCGAGAAGAACCCGTTCGCCGGCGGGAAGTGCTGGGGGTTCGAGAAGGACGGGTACGTGGTGGACTCGGGGGTCCACATGTTCTCGATGGGCCCGCTGGGCCCCCACGGCGAGATCGACAGGATGGTTGGAGGCGACCTGGCCTGGGCGCGCGGGAACCCGGGCTCCACCTTCCACCTGCGCGGGAGCTTCGACCTCATGCAGTACCAGTCCCAGCACGACCCCAGGACCCCGGCGCAGATGGCCAGGGCCGCGGTCTGCGAGTACCGGTACTCGAGGCGGCCGGCCGC
>CAZAIS010000539.1:0-1914 GCA_964485255.1 uncultured Acidimicrobiales bacterium
GATTCGGCCGGGGCCGCGACGCCCTTGGACTCCGTGCCAAGCCGCCTGCCGTTTTCGTACATGCCCCTCGCGGCTACGACGTCTACGTCGGAGGTTACCTCCGTCGATACCGACCACTCTCCCGGAAGCACGTCGGCGACGTTGAAGGTCACCCGCGAGCCCGGAAGTATCCTGGCACGCGGTCCTTCCACCTTGCCGCGAGGCGTCATGTAAGTGAGGTTGACGTGGGCGGTCGCCTCATTATCCGGGTTCTGCACCAGCACCCAGGTCTCGAAGCCACCGTTCGTGCATCCCTCGGCAAGGTACCAGGTAGCGGAGCGCGATGTCACTCCCGCCGAATCATGTCCCCACGCCCTCGTGGTGGGACCAGGCGTAAGGCCGGTGCTGCCGCGGCCGCCGATGAGGTCCGAATACGCGCCGTAAGCGCCTGTTCTTCCGGATACGAGGCCTTGGGCTGTGACGTTGATACCGTCGGTATCACCAGTCTCGAGCGCCTCGAGGGTCCACGTGGCCGTCCCGTTGGACCCGCTCGCTCCCATTCCCGCGATAGGCCGGCTGACCTCACCGTCCAGGATCCTGAATCCACCGGCATCTATGGTCGCGGTGGCGTCGGTTGCGGCGTACTGTCCGGCAAGCGAGGCCGGACCCTGGTAGGCGACTTCAGCCCTGACGGTGAAGACCTGGTTGGCTTTGACCGTCTTGGGCTTTGCGACGCTCACGGCCCAGGGAGCCGCTATCATCGCCCACCGGTCCGAGTAGGTCCAGAGCTCGTCGACGAATTCACTCATGTTGAATACCACGTCCGGGCCGGAAGGCTGGCCTTCGTACCAGGGGTCGTGGACGATCAGGGCGTTAATGCTGTCGTTGTAACCCTTGACCACCCTGAAGTGCCCCGACCGGTAGGCGGCCGAGTAGTAGGTCAAGGCCACGACGGGAATGTCCTGAAGGATAAGACTCTTGAGGTCCGTGTAACGCCTCTCGTACAGTGCGGTACCGTTCTCCCAGAACGCGTAGGCCATCCCGTACCCGAGAGACCTGGCGGTGTAACCGTGCAGCGACGCTTCCTGGACGGACTGGCTCCTGCTCGAGAACTGCGCGGCCCTGGCAAGCTCGTATGCGTAGACTCCGTAGGAGGACCCCTGGTCGGCGACACCCGCGATCTCGCCCTGGTTGATGTCAGGCCCGAAGTAATCGAAGACCATCTCGAGAGAGGCGGGCCCGCACCACCAGTTCGTCTCCTGCCGGTGGTACGGAACGCCCTCGATATCGTGGCTGGCCGGCAAGCCCCCACCCTGATTCGATCCCTGGTGGCCGGCCAGCGCGTCCTTCATCCCGGTGGCGTCACCTGCCGGCGCGTCCGCGTCGATGCCTGAGGCCGCCGGTCCTCCGGTCTCCTCCGGATCAAAGAGTCGGGCCGGGCGACCGGTAGTAACGCCCCCGTCGCTGAATACCGGGACGTACGCCCCGGGCGTGTCCGGGGTTGCCGGCTCGAAGCACCAGTATATTCTCTTGTCGCGGGCCATTCGCGCCTCCGGCGCGGGGACGGCGTCCCACGAGATTCCCCTGGTCCTCAGCATCTTTTTCACCCTGGCGGCCGCCTCCGGCGCGGACACCGCCGGGAACTTCGCCTGCTCGTAATCGCGGTACCAGTGCCAGCCGCCGTCGATCGCGTCGATCCCCACTATGGAGACCGTCCTGCCACGTTGGTCCATGACGGGGACGACGTACTCGGCCGGCGCGCCTTCAACGTCGCCGACCAGCAGCGGGACGCCCGCCCCGGCGAGCGCCCAGCCGGGCCTTCCGCCAGGATTTCTTCCCTGGCCCGACACCATGGCGATCAACCGTTGGGCGCTCGAGCGCGCTGCCGCCGCGCCGCAAGCGCTCCTGCCGCCCGCGTGCGCGGGAGACGGCGCC
>CAZAIS010000540.1:0-1906 GCA_964485255.1 uncultured Acidimicrobiales bacterium
GCTCACGACCACGTTGACCGCCGTACCCTTGCTCACCTTTGCTTCCGGCTGGGGATCCTGGTTCATGATGATCCCCTTCTGGACCTCGGTGGAGTATTCACTGACGGAGACCCCCAGCTTGAGACCGGCGGCTGTCAGGGTTGTCGTCGCGGACGCGGGGCTCATGCCCATCAGGCTGGGAACGGCCACGAGATCGGGGCCGCTGCTTACCACCACGCTTACGGTTCCTCCCTTGTCGAGCTTGCTGCCCGCCCTGGGATCCTGGCTGACGATCGTGTCCTTGGCCTTGTCCGCGTCTTTCACGGTCTTGCTGACGGTCATCTTGAAGCCCTCGCCTTTGAGGATTTCACGGGCTTCCGAGGTCTTCTTGCCGACGATGTCGGGGACCTCCACTCCGCCCGAGTTCCTGACGAGGGCGTAGACCAGCCCTCCGATCCCCGCGAGGAGTATCACTATGACGACGATCCAGAGCCACAAGAGTCTTCTCCCGCGGCGGGGCCTCCCGGCCTCGAAAGCCTGTGTCTGACCCCGGGCGACGTCACCGGGAGGAAGGACCGGCGTGGCGTAGACCGGGGCTCCCTCGAGGCACCGCTCCAGGTCGGAGCGCATCTCCATCGCCGTCTGGTAGCGGTTCTCGGGGTTCTTGGAGAGGGCCTTCATCACCACGGCCTCGAGCTCCGGGGAGATGTCGGGGTTGACGAGCGACGGCGCGAGCGGGTCCTCGCGTACGTGCTTGTAGGCGATGGCCACGGGGTTTTCTCCGTCGAAGGGGACCTTTCCCGTCAGCATCTCGTAGAGCACGACGCCGAGCGAATAGAGGTCCGATCGTGGGTCCGCCGTCCTGCCCTGCGCCTGCTCCGGGCTGATGTACTGGGCCGTTCCCATGATAGTACCGGTCTGGGTCATCGCCGACCCGCCTGCCGTCCGGGCGATGCCGAAGTCCATTACCTTGATCTGGCCTTCGTTAGTGACGATGATGTTCTGCGGCTTTATATCCCGGTGGACTATGCCATGGGAGTGGGCGTCGTCAAGCGCGAGGCAGATGGCCATCGCGATCTCGACCCCCCGTTCCGGGAGCAGCGGCCCGCCCGCGACAATAATGGACTTGAGGTCGCGTCCCTGCACGTACTCCATGACGATGTAGTAAGTGCTGCCCTCGATTCCCCAGTCGAATACGTTGACGATATTCGGCTGGCTGAGGTTGGCGGCGGCCTGGGCTTCGTGCCTGAAGCGCTCGATGAAAACCGGATCTTTCGCGAACTGCGGATGGAGGATCTTGACCGCCACGGTCCTCCCCAGGAGGTTGTCCCGTGCCCGGTACACGTCCGCCATCCCGCCCGTGCCGATCAGTTGCTCCAGTTCGTACCGGGAGTTCAGTGTCCTTCCGACCATGTAATAGGAAGCCTGCCTTTCATCGATAGGTTTTTCACATTATACGTTCAAAGCGGGCGCATTCCTACACCTCGGACGGAGGGCCGCATCGCGGGTCATGCGTCGTGTCGCGTGAACAGCGGGTCACTGAAGAAAATGGAGGCAACGGGCCTGATCGCTCAGGCTTCGCTCGATCCTCCACGCTTCTCAGTCGTATTTGCAGATTGTCTCGTAGAAGACCTTCGCGGGATTGCCGCAGACGGGACACGTGTCCGGCACCGACCCGTCGGCCACGTAGCCGCAGACATCGCATACGTAGTATGTGGGTTCCTGATCGGCCAGCAGGTGCTCGAGGGCTTTCTCGTAAAGCTTTATATGCTGGTCTTCCACGTCGCGTGCCCACGTCATCATGGTGGCCACGGGCTTGTTTTCCTCGGCTTCGGCCCTGGCGATGAAAGCACCGTACGATACCTGGGCTATTTTCTGCTCGCGCGCGAGGGAATCGGAGAGGTTCGTCTCCGTATCCTTGATCTCG
>CAZAIS010000541.1:0-1901 GCA_964485255.1 uncultured Acidimicrobiales bacterium
TTTTTAATTGATGGCTTGCCCGGTGATTACTATACCCTGAATCCCAATGATATTGAATCGATTGATGTGCTGAAAGATGCATCCTCAACAGCAGTTTACGGTTCGGCAGGTTCGAACGGAGTAATTATCATTACGACAAAAAATGGCAAACCCGGAAAGTTAAATATCGATCTGAATACCTATTACGGGTACAATGGATGGTCGATAACACCGAAAATGCGTACCGGAGATTCATATTTGCAGGCTAAACGTGATGCATATAAGTACGTATGGAATACAACTGATAATCAATGGACAAAAACAGGGGCACTTTGGCAAACGGAAGCTGATGATGAAACAATCTTCGGCACGGCAAGATATGCAACTTTTAAAGAAGGGAATTATGTGGACTGGGTTAAAGAATTTATGCAAAAAAGCGCTAACATACAAAATTACAGCCTGAGTGTGTCAGGTGGAAATGAATCAACAAAAGGGTATGTTTCATTCAATTATACCGATGATAATGGACAATACAAAGGCGATCAATACAAACTTTACTCAACAAATATGCGCATTGATCACAGTGTAAGGAAATGGATAACCATCGGAAGCAACCTGCAGTTTTCGTATGTGAACAGGGATAAAGCACAGGACAAACTGGAGAACGCTTTGGTGACCGATCCCCTTGTAAAACCCTACAATGCAGATGGAACCTTAAATACCAATCTTGGAAACAATGTTTACAATCTGCTTTTGAATTATCAGCCTGGTGTCTATGCCAATACAGATAATAATACCAGATTTAATTTAAATCCATATATCGAAATTAAACCTGTAGTGGGTTTGACTTTTTTGTCGCGTGCAGGGATATGGTTGAATTATTCAAATACCTATCGTTTCGATGGTATTGGTTCTGTCAATTACACCTATACCAATGCAGGAATTGCCAAAGCCTCCGTATCACAAAACCGGTCGTATGGATATCAGTGGGAGAATATTCTGACATACAATTTCAGGGTAGCAAAGGACCACGATTTTACACTCACAGCTGTTTCAACCTGGAACCATAGCCAGGATTTGAATTCCGATATGTATCAAAGCAATATTCTGACCAATAATTTCAAATGGTATAATTTTACAAATGATGTGAATACTACCGCATCCAGTTCTTATTCCATGTCCAAAACCCTTGGTTTTGTAGGTCGTCTCAACTATTCCTATCTGGGCAGATACATCTTTTCTGCATCGTTGCGCCACGATGGTTCATCGGTGCTTTACTACAAAAACCAGTGGGATGATTTTTCTGCTGTTTCCGCAGCATGGAGGATATCAGATGAATCCTTTATGGATGGGACAAAGAGCTGGCTTGACAATCTGAAAATCAGAGCCGGATGGGGAGTAACAGGTTCTGCAAAAATATCCCCGTACAGTTCTGTAAATACACTGATCAGCACGAATATGTCACTTGGAGGATTAACTCAGCCAATTTACCGTAACTCACAGTATATCACGAATGCCGATTTAGGCTGGGAAAAGTCTTACAATACCAATATCGGTTTAGACGCCAATATTTTCAGGAACCGAATCGACGTATCATTGGATGCATATCATACAAAAACAAAAGGTGTAATCTGGAATGTCAGCTCACCATCCTTGTACGGCACCTATACTCCCGGAGCTTATTACCAGACCTACCTGAATATCTGCGAAACACTGAACAAAGGTTTTGAAGCAACAGTGAATACCCGTAACATTGTAACCAAGAATTTTGAATGGTCATCATTTGTTGCTTTTGCTTACAATAAAGAGGAAATTCTGAAATTAACGAGCGGCATTGCAAACAACATTACAAACGGTGCTTATTCACTTACAATCGGTGAACCTGTCAATTCATACCGCAACTATAAGCTGGATGGTGTCTG
>CAZAIS010000542.1:0-1900 GCA_964485255.1 uncultured Acidimicrobiales bacterium
TGCAGTCAAAGAAATGCCCGTAATTACGTGGTGTTGCGTTTTCTTTCTTCTCTCGTTGCTGTATGCATCGAGAACTTTCTATCTCAGCACGCGACATGGTATGCTGATCTCAATTCCTGCACTTTTGTGGGTATCCATAGGATTCTACGAATTATCCGATATGATCCGCAAGTTCCTGGCAAAACATGGGTGGGACCGGCTATACGCACGTAAACCGACAGCTGCGCTGCTGGCGCTAATATCTATAATAGTAATGCCGAGTACCCTTGCGTGGTCAGGCCATGAAAAGGAAGAGATGAAAAAGGCGGGGATTTACTTGAAGACAACGGGTTATGCAAAAGAAAGGATAGCGCTTGAGCCCAGACTTGTCCGGTTAGGGTTTTATGCTGAAGCGGATTATATCCTTATACCGCCCTTGGGAAGCGATGAAGAAATAAGAACTTTTCTGGACAATAATCGCATCGGTTATATGGTTGTTGATGAAATGAGCATAGAATCTATGATAAAAGATTACAAAGACAATCTTGATAGGCTCAACCTTGAGAAAGTGAACATTCCAGAATTCAATACCTATAAAGAGTATTCTTTCAAGGTTCTCAAAGTCAAATAAACATTACGATGGATTTGTTAGCAGAGAGATGAACACAGATCGACCGATTGCATGTGTGACAGGAGCCTCGGGCATGATCGGCGGCAGCATTGTCCGAAAATTACTTTGTAAAAATTTCAGGGTAAGAATTCTGACACGTGATCGTTTGTTCGGCATGCCGGGGACCGAGTTGTTTGTTGGAGGTCTTGATGATGAAGATAACTTATCGCTGTTTCTCAAAGAGGCAAAACTTGTTTTTCACTGTGCAGCCGAGCTGAGAAATGAATCGAGAATGTGGGATGTAAATGTTGTTGGAACTGAGAAGATTGCAAGACTGTCGAGGGACGCTGGAGTTGAATATTTTTGCTTAATGAGCAGCGCTGGAGTGATTGGCCTGACGGCTGATCGACTTGTGGATGAACAGAGTACGTGTAATCCCCAGAATGTTTACGAGAGGTCAAAACTTGCATCGGAAAATGAGGTTTCTGCTTTAGCTGGTGTATGCAGCGTCACTATATTGAGGCCGACGAATGTGATCGATGACAGGAATCCGGGAGCGTTGGGTTTAGCGGTGCGTGGTAACTGGCATGACCGTATAATGATATTTTTGAAGGGCGGTGAGTTGGCCCATATAATCCATGCGGACGATGTTGCGGATGCCGCTATGCATTTTATCGATCGAAGCATTGAGAAGGCGGAATGCTACATTGTTTCCTGCGATGAGGATGCAAGGAACACTTTTGCCGGTTTGTGGAGGTTATACAATCGCAAGAAGCATAATCAGAACAAACACCCGCTTCATGTGCCAATAATCATTCCGCATGTTTTACGTTTCTTGAAACGAGGCAATTGCAATAGTGGAAATGTCCGGTACTCGTCCGCGAAACTACGCTCATCAGGTTTCAAATTCTTCCTTGGAGTTGAAGGGGCTGTTGACCGCATCGTAAGTTACGATTGAAGAGGACAAATGTCGGGGGCCGGATTTCGGATATGTTCCGAGTTGTCATTTGATGTTGTCTAACAAATCAAATCGTGCCGATGAAGATCTTGAATGTAAACAACACGCTTGATCCTGTTAATGGTGGAGGCACCGCTGAGCGCACTCTCCAGTTAAGCCGTGCCTTGTGCGCGCTCGGTGCCGAATGTGCGGTGCTCTCGTTGGATATCGGTGTGACGGACGATGTTAGAAGGAGAGCTGGCAAAGCGTGTGTTGCGACAGTGCAGTGTCGGCTTGAGCGGTATCATGTACCATCTTTATCATGGAAGGTGATATCAGATCTTGTCTCCTCGGCGGACATAATCCAGCTGGTG
>CAZAIS010000543.1:0-1897 GCA_964485255.1 uncultured Acidimicrobiales bacterium
ACTCCCACCCCCTGATCACGTCGCTGTCCTGGGTCTTGGCGGTTACCAGGATGACCGGCATCTCCTGGCTCTCGGGGTTCCCCCGGATACGCCTGAGGACCTCCCAACCGTCGACGCCGGGCATCATGATATCCAGGACAACCAGATCGAGCGGCTCTTTCGACAACACGTCGAGAGCCTGTTCACCGGAGGTGGCTTCCACCACCGAGTAGTTGTTCAGCTTTAGGTTGACGTTGATGAGCTTGACCATGGTGGGGTCGTCGTCAACAACGAGAATCTTCCGCTTGCTCACCTTCGGCTCCCCGCGCTTCGCTCATACCACCTGCGAAATCCATGCACGTGCGCTTCCCGGTAACGAGTTGAAACATACCGCCTGCGTCAGTCTCCGTCATTCGGCCGGCGGGTCGGGAAGCACGCTTACCACCGACCTGTCGCCCCTGGTCTCGTACTTCACCGTACCATCGACCTTGGCGAAAATGGTGTAGTCACGGCCGAGCCCCACGTTCTCGCCCGGCTTGATCCTGGTGCCGCACTGACGCACGATGATATTGCCGCCGCGCACCCTCTGGCCACCGAACTTCTTCGTGCCGAGGCGTTTCGCCTGGCTGTCCCTTCCATTCTTGGAGCTGCCGACGCCCTTCTTGCTTGACATCCCGAACCTCCGTTCAGGCGCCCTCAACCGTCCGGCCGGCGGCCTTTTCGGCGGTTTTCCTAGGGGCGCTCTTCCTCACTATTATATCTTCAATCTCCACCCGGGTCAGATGCTGCCTGTGCCCCTTCTTGCGACGGTAGCCCTTCTTCGGCTTGTACTTGTAAACCACGAGCTTGTCCGTCCTGCCCTGTGCCACGACCTTCGCCGCGACCCGGACCTTGGCGAGCTCCCTCGGGTTCACCACCACCTTCTCGCCGTCGTGAAACAGCACAACGTCCTCGAAGTTGTGTTTCTTGCCCTCCGGGACGTCCAGCTTCTCCACGGTGATGAGGTCTCCGGGGGCTACCCTGTATTGTTTCGATCCGGTTCTTATTACTGCGTACATTTCCTCTCCCGGCTAAACGATTAGAGCATTATACACTTTAGCGGCCCCGCTTTCGAATCGCGGTCTTCACGGCCCGGCGGTGCTCGGCGGCGCATCGCGCCCGCCCGCGGCCGTGCGCCCGGCCCGGCGCTCACCCTGGATTTCTCCCAGGAGCGCTAGTCGGATTCTCCGTTGAAAACGATCCCCCGTCCCTCGCACCGCTTGCAGGTACGGCCCAGGATGCCGGCCAGGCCCTCGGTCACGTTCTTCCTCGTCATCTCCACCAGGCCCAGCCTTGAAAGCGTGACAATCTGCGTCTTGGTCCTGTCGCGCTCCAGCTCCGCCTCGAGGGTTTCGAGAACCCTGGCCCGGTTGTCCGGGTTCTCCATGTCGATGAAGTCGATTACGATTATTCCCCCGATGTCACGGAGTCGGAGCTGGCGTACCACCTCCACGGCGGCTTCCAGGTTCGTCTTGAGCACCGTATCCTCCAGGCTCTTCTTGCCGGTGTAGGAACCCGTGTTCACGTCTATTGCCGTAAGGGCCTCGGCTTCGTCTATGACTATGTGGCCCCCCGAGGGAAGCCCGACCTTGCGGCGCAGGGCCGCCTCTATCGCCTTGTCCACCCCGTGCCGCGCGAACAGGGACTCCTTGTCCTTGCCCTTGTACATCTGTACCCGGTCGAGCAGCTCGGGCGCCGACCTGTTGAGGTAGTCTCTTATGCGCCCGAACTCCGTCCTGTTGTCCACGTAGACGGCTTTGAAATCCCTGGTCAGCGTATCCCGGATTATCCTGACGGCCAGGTCCGGCTCCCCGTATACGAGAGGTGGGGGCTTGGCCTCCGCGATCTTCTCCCGCGTCTCGTTCCACTGCCTCATCAG
>CAZAIS010000544.1:0-1891 GCA_964485255.1 uncultured Acidimicrobiales bacterium
CTCACCTCGCCGCCCGCAGCGACGGCCTGCCCGCCGCCCATCCCGACGACCGCGCGGGCCGCGGCCAGCATGTCCTCGTCGCTGCAGCCGACGACGACCACGTTATGGGAGTCGTGCGCGACGCTTGAGGCCAGCGCCCCGGACTTGAGCCCGAACCCGCGCACGAACGCGACGCCGACGTTCCCGGTCCCCCTGTGCCTCTCGACCACCGCGATCTTCAGGATGTCGCGCTCGATGTCCGCCCGCGCGCAGCCGTCCGCCGACGGTACTTCCTCCTCCAGCGCCTCGGTCACCAGTTGCCCTGGCACGACGCCGATGACCCGCGCCTTTCCCGACCCCTCGAGGCGGAAGGATTCCGGGCCGAGGCCTGTCACGTTGAAGCTCGACGCGATCGGGGGCGCGGGCTTTACGCCCGCCTCCATTACACCGCCCGAGGCTACAAGGGTTCCGTCCTTGAAGACCATGACGACGTTGAGGGAATCGAGGTCGTCGAAGACGGCAATGTCGGCCCGGTAGCCGGGAGCCACCGCGCCGAGACGCGGGATCCCGAAACGCCCGGCGGTGTTCAGCGTCGCCATCTGGATCGCCGTCATCGGGGAGACTCCCGCTTCAACCGCGAGCCTTATCATCGAATCGACGTGTCCGGTCGACAGCAGGTCGGCCGGGTTTCGGTCGTCGGCGCACAGGCACAACCGGGTGCTGTTCGCCTCGTTGGCGACGGGCAACAGGTCCAGGAGGTTTTTCGCGCTGGTCCCCTGCCTGAGGTAGATGTACATGCCCTTCTGCAGCTTTTCCTCGGCCTCGGCGGCGGTAGTGGCTTCATGTTCCGA
This sequence comes from uncultured Acidimicrobiales bacterium, assembly GCA_964485255.1. Lineage (GTDB taxonomy): Bacteria > Actinomycetota > Geothermincolia > Fen-727 > Anoxymicrobiaceae > CAZEJS01. The sequence continues at coordinate 831 of CAZAIS010000544.1, forward strand.
GGCGGGTCCCGCGGCGATGTAGGCGCACAGGTCCCTGCCCGACAGGCCCGGGGCGTGACCTTCGATGGGCATGCCCGCGAACAGCTTCAGCTTCGCGAGCACGCCGGGGTCGGCGCCTATGGTCCCGGGAAAATTCATGCACTCCCCGAGCCCGATAACGCGCGGCTCGCCCATCAACGCCTCGAGGTCGGCGGCCTCGAGAACGGCCCCTGAGGTTTCCAGCGGCGTCGCAGGAACACAGGGGGGAAGCGTGACGTAGACGTCGAGCGGGGTTCCCAGCGCGGATTCCATCATGTACCTTATTCCGTCCAGCCCCATCACGTTCGCGATCTCGTGACAGTCCGTGAACACGCTCGTGGTCCCGAGGGGAACGACCGCCCTCGCGAATTCCGGAACGGTAAGCATCGAGCTTTCCAGGTGAATGTGCGCGTCGATGAGGCCCGGGGCTACGTACCTGCCCTCCAGGTCGATCGTCCTGGCCGCCTTGTACCCGCCACCGATCCCGACGACGATACCCCCCGACACGGCCACCTCGGCGGGGTGAACCCTCCCCGAGAGAACGTCGACGAGAAGTCCGTTCGAAAGAACGAGGTCGACCTCACCCTCTCCCCTCGCAAGCTTTATCTCTTCCTCGAGTCTCATCGAACCCCCAGTTGATCTGATCGGACTCCGGCGGCGATCAAGCCCCCATGCACCTGTTGCACAGGTTCAGCGAAACGATCGACGCGGCGGCGTCCTCGAACGGCGTCCCTGAAAGGGCGCCCGGCGCCAGCCCGGCGACATCACGCGCCGCGCCGAACGCGCGCACCCTGATTATCCTGCCCCCGGAACCCGACAATACCCTGTACTCGAGCGCTCCGTGAGGCGACTCCCATGCTCCCGAACTGCTTCCCTTACCGCTCGAGAATTCCTCCAGGGGCCTGTCCGGTTCCCGCGCCGCGGCACGGGCCTTCCCGATAATAGCGATGGACGAGACTATCTCGCCGAGCAGCACCAGCACCCGGTCCAGGGCGGTTCCACCTTCTCTCGTCACGGGGGCGCAGTCCAGGCCGGCGTAAAAC
>CAZAIS010000545.1:0-1883 GCA_964485255.1 uncultured Acidimicrobiales bacterium
GGCATTATCCTCCATCCGGGTCCTCGGGGCCCGGCAGCATAACCTCAAAGGCTTCGATCTCGACATCCCCCTCAACACCCTGACCGTGATCACGGGTGTGAGCGGCGCCGGGAAGTCGTCCCTTGCCTTCGACACCCTCTACGCCGAGGGCCAGCGCCGCTACGTCGAGACCTTCTCCCCCTACGCCCGCCAGTTCCTCGACCGCATGAACCGGCCCCGCGTCGAACGAATCGAGGGGATCCCGCCGGCCCTGGCCATCGAGCAGGGCGACCCCGTCCGGACCTCGCGCTCCACCGTTGGGACCATGACGGAGGTCACCGACTACGCGAAGCTGCTCTTTGCGCGAATGGCCACCCTGACCTGCCGGGGGTGCGGCAACCCCGTGAGAAAGGACACGGCCCAGTCGATCTTCGACGCGATAGGGTCACTGCCGGAGGAAAGCCCCGTCGTCCTGACCTTCCCGGTGGACGCCGACGGCGATGCCGCCGCGCTGGAGAAGGAGCTCCGGCGCTCGGGCTTCGACCGGATCTGGAAGGGCGGTGCGGTGCTCCCCCTGGAGGAGGCCCGCGGCGAGGCGCACCTGGACGTCGTGGCGGACCGGTTGAGCCCCCGGAAGGGCGACCGCAAGCGGATCGTCGACTCTCTGGAGACGGCCTTGAGGGCGGGACAGGGGAAGATGGACGTGCACCACGGCGGGCGGACCCATCGGTTCAGCTCGGCCCTGCAATGCCCGTCCTGCGACATCGCCTACCGTCAGCCGACGGCGAACTCCTTTTCCTTCAACTCGCCTGCCGGGGCCTGCCCGGCCTGCCGCGGCTTCGGGCGCATCATCGACGTGGACATGGACCTCGTCGTGCCCGATGCGGGCAAGTCCATCCGCGACGGGGCCGTGAAACCCTGGACGGGCATCGCCCGGGCCGAGTTCGAGGACCTTCTCGCGTTCTGCCGCCGCCGGCGCATCCCCGTCACCGCGCCCTGGCGGGAGCTGACCGACGAGCAGCGTCGCCTCGTCTGCGAGGGCGACGAGAGCTTTTACGGGGTTCGCGGCTTCTTCCAGTGGCTCGGGACGAAGCGGTACAAGCTCCACGTGCGTGTCTTCCTTGCCCGTTACCGGGGCTACCACCCCTGTCCCGCGTGCGGCGGCACGCGCTTTCAGCAGGAGGTGCTGCTCTGGAAGGTCGGGGGGAAGAACATCGCCGAGCTCTACGCCATGACCGTCGAGGATGCCGCGCGGCATATCGCGGGGCTTGCGGCGGGCCCGCTGGACGAGGCTGCGTCGCTGCTCGTCGGCGAGGTAGGCAGGCGGCTGCGCTACCTGCTCGACGTGGGCCTCGGGTACCTGACCCTCGACAGGCAGTCCAGGACCCTCTCAGGCGGCGAGGTAGAGCGCGTCAGTCTCACCAAGGCGCTGGGGTCGTCGCTCGTGAACACCCTGTTCGTCCTCGACGAGCCCACCGTGGGTCTCCACCCGCGAGACAGCGGGAGGCTCCTGCAGATCCTCAAATCCCTGCGCGACCAGGGCAACACGGTCGTCGTCGTCGAGCACGACCCGGAGATCATGGCCGGCGCCGATCACATCGTCGACCTCGGGCCCGGGGCGGGCGAGCGGGGCGGCGAGCTTCTCTACAGCGGGACCCTGAAGGGTCTCATGAAGCTGCCCGGCTCGCCGACGGGCGGGTACCTGAGCGGCGCGTTCCGCATCCCCGTGCCGGCGCGCAGGCGAGGCCCGCGCGCCGTTCTCACCGTCCGCGGCGCCTCGGAGAACAACCTCAAGGCCATCGATGCGGTCATCCCCCTGGGCGTCCTCACGGCGATCACCGGTGTGTCGGGATCGGGCAAGAGCACCCTCGGCGTCGATATCCTCTACCGGGCCCTCAAGCGCG
>CAZAIS010000546.1:0-1881 GCA_964485255.1 uncultured Acidimicrobiales bacterium
ATGAGCAATATTTACCTTGGAATTTTGTTCACTTCGATTGTTCTTCTTTTCTTCCTTCATGATATCCGCTCTACAATAATCGTTGCGCTTTCAATGCCCACCTCCATTATTTCAACTTTTCTGTTGTTGAAAATGGCCGGGCTCTCTCTCAACATGATGACCCTGATGGGGTTGTCCGTTTCTGTTGGCGTGCTCGTGGCAAACTCAGTGGTCGTGCTCGAAAATATTTTCCGCTACAAAGATATGGGAAAGAATAATAAGGATGCGGCTTATGAGGGAACTTCCGAAGTGCTCGTTGCCGTGCTTGCTTCCACATTAACCAACCTTGTAGTATTTTTACCCCTGGCAAATATGTCATCCATAGTCGGACAGTACTTAAAGGAACTTGCTCTGGCAGCCTCCTTTGCAACTATTTTTTCCCTTCTTTTCTCCTTCACCCTGACTCCTATGCTCGCCTCCCTGATACTCCCCAGGGAAGCAAAGAAGGGAAACAGGCTGAGCGAGAGTATCGAGAAGAAGTTAAAACAACTGGATGAATCATACCGCAAAACCTTAAGGGCTGTGCTCAGAAATAAAAAACGGAGCGTTTTTGTGATGCTGATTACCCTCGTGATCTTTGTTCTGACTCTCGGTTTCTTCGGATCAAAACTGGGGTTCGAGTTCCTCCCTATCCCGGATGATGGTTTGATCAATATCGAAGTGGAAATGCCTGAAGGTTATAATCTTGATGCAACGGCAAAAATTATTAAAGACATAGAAAAGAAAATCGCCAGGCATCCGGAGGTAAAGCACGTTATTACAAATCTGGGACAGTTGAGCGAACTTGATGTCGGAACAAATATGGCCCTTATGAACATCCAGCTGGTCAAACGTGATCAGCGCGATATTGGTCACCAGGCAATGGTTTCCGTTTTTGTTAAAGAACTTGCCGAAGTGCCGAATGCGAAAATCAAGGTAAACATTGCAGGGGGAATGGGCGAAGGGGGCGCACCTATCCAGTTCTATCTTATGGGGCAGGATCTGGATGTCCTCGATCAGTACAAGGATAAAATAATTTCGAGAATCAAGGATATACCCGGTCTGATAAACCTTGATAACAGCTCACGCGCCGGAAAACCGGAGATCACAATCTTCCCTGACAGAAAGAAACTAAGCGAAGCAGGATTAACAATAACCGAACTCGCTCTTACTCTGCGTGCTTCAATTGAGGGTTTGCAGTCAACCAAGTACAGGGAATTCGGAAATGAATATGATGTGACCATAACCCTTGATGATGAAAGTGTTAATACCCCGGAAAAGATAGGAAATATTACCGTTGTATCGCCGGTGGTTGGGTCACTCCGCCTCTCCCAGCTTGCAGAGGTTAAATTCACTACGGGTTATACGAGAATTCTTCACCGGGATAAATTCACTTCCATAATGTTCACCGGTGCCCCGGCGGAAGGCGTCCCTATTGGAAATATTACGGGCGAAATTGACAAACGGCTTGAAGATCTTAATCTCCCGTCCGGTTATTATGTGAAATGGGGAGGGGATATCAAGATGATGAACGAAATGATCGCTGATATGTTCCAGGCATTCTTTATCGCTATTCTTTTAACTTACCTTCTGATGGCGGCAATGCTCGAGAGTTTTGTTCAGCCGATCCCGATAATGTTTACTCTTCCCCTCGCGCTTATCGGCGTGGTCATAATAATGTATTTTGCAGATACCGCATTCAGTTTAACAGCATTGATGGGAGTGATAATGCTCATCGGTATTGTGGTGAACAACGCGATCCTTATGCTCGACTACACGAACCAGTTGAGAAGAGGCGGGGGAATGCATCCGAAAGATGCCCTTATTGAAGCTTGTCCGACTAAACTGCGCCCCATTATTATG
>CAZAIS010000547.1:0-1875 GCA_964485255.1 uncultured Acidimicrobiales bacterium
CTCCCCCGCGAACACTACGTACTCGGCGGCCTCCTCCAGGAGCGGGTCTCTTTCATCGAACTCGGCCTTGACGTCCGAGGAAACCTCTCCGAGGTCGATCGAGGTAACGCTCTCGTATCTCTGCTCGCGAATATACCCGGTCAGAAACTCGATTTCCTTCTGCTGAATCAGGGCACCCTGTACCCGCTCCGGCTGGGGGATGTTGCCCGGGTCGAGCAGCATGTCGCCCTTCCCCTGGAGCTTCTCGGCCCCCTTCTTGCCCAGTATCGTGCGGGAATCCGCGTTGCTGGCCACCTGGAATGCGATGCGGGCCGTGATGTTGTTCTTGATTACCCCTGTAATGACATCAACCGACGGACGCTGCGTCGCGATAATGAGATGTATACCCACAGCCCTGGCTTTGGCGGTCAGGCGGCTTATCGAACTCTCCACTTCTCGCCTGGCGACTATCATGAGATCGCCCAGCTCGTCGATCACGATCACGATCTTGGGGAGGGGCTCTATCTCCTTGTCCTGCTCGGCTACGGCGTTGTATTCGTCTATGTGAACGACTCTCTGCTTCTGGAGCACCTGGTATCTCCTGTCCATCTCCCTCACCGCCCAGAGCAAAGCCTTGGCCGCGGGCTCCGGCTCGTTGATCACGCCCGTAAGGAGGTGGGGCAGCCCGTCGTACCACGTGAACTCTACGTACTTGGGGTCGATCATGATGAACTTGAGTTCGTCCGGCTTGCAGCGCATGAGCAGGCACGAGACAAGGCAGTTGATGCAGCAGGATTTGCCGGCGCCGGTCGAGCCCGCCAGCAGGAGGTGCGGCAGTTGCGCTAGGTCAAGCACCACCGGCTCGCCGGACATGTCCTTCCCTACGGCCATCGTCAGCATGTTGTGGGGCGCGGGCGGCCCCAACGAGCCTATTATGTCACCCAGGAGAACGCTATCGCGTATGTGGTTGGGGACTTCTATGCCGATGGCCTGGCGACCCGGTATCGGCGAATAGATTCGTATGTCGGGTGAACCCAGGGCATAGGCGATGTCCTGCTCCAGCTCGGTGACCCGCTTGACCTTCTCGCCGGTGCCGACCTCCACCTCGAACAGCGAAACGGTCGGGCCGGCCGACACCTTCGTCACCCGCGCGTCCACGTCCATGCTGTGAAGGGTGTGCTCTATGGCGGTCTTCCTCTCCTCGTTCGTTTGCTTCGAGAATGCCTTGCTGTGGCTCCTGTTCATGATCGAAGCGGGAGGCAGCTTGTACTTCCCTACCCTCGACCGGTTGACCGGTATCGCGAGCTGTCCTCCGGTTTCCTCTTTTACAGGTACGGCCGGTGAAGGCTTCGCCGGGTAGACTTTGGCTTCACCCGAAGGCTTCGGCTTCCCGGACCTCTTCTCTGAAACGCCTTCGTCCGCATTATCTTCCGGGGCAGACCCCGCCGTGGCGGTCGACGGAGCCTTGCCGCGCAGCCTTTTCCATCCCGCCGATATCTGCTCCTCGAAAGCGATAACTATACCCGCGAACAAAGCCGCGAAAGCGAAGATGTAGGCGCCTACCCTCCCTATCAACCTGCAGAGCGGCCAAGCGAATACGGCGCCGATGAGCCCCCCGCCCGCGTAGAGCTCCTCCGATGCGAACATCGAGTCGAGCGGTTTCGGCACCTGGAATAATGTGAGCAGAGCCACGCATATGATCAGTGTCCCCGCCGCCATCAGGCCAATCCTGGCCTCGGGCCTGGACACGCCGAAAAATGAAATCACCGATGCCGCCAGAAACGCGAAGGGGACCGCGAAACGTCCGATTCCGAGCAGCCAGGCCAGCCCCGTTCGCACACCGCGCCCGACAGGCCCCACGCTGGAGGGTGCGAAAACGCAAAGGAACGTGAAAAC
>CAZAIS010000548.1:0-1874 GCA_964485255.1 uncultured Acidimicrobiales bacterium
AGGACGTCGCCGCGGCGGTCGAACACCTCTCCAGGCTGGACGACGTCGTGGGAGAAGTCTTCAACATAGCAGAGGACACTCACCCCACGGTGGAGGAGTCGCTGGTGCTGGCGGCCCGGGCTTTCGGATCGAAGCCTCCCACGGTGCACGTGCCCCTCGCGGCCGTGAAGGTGATGGCAAGGCTGCAGGGCTTCACAGCCGCGCGAAAGGGGAGGATCCCCGACCTCGAATACGACGCCGTCAGGTACCTCTACGACGATTACGTGGTGGAAAACGCCAAGCTGAAAGCCACCGGATACAGGCTCATCTATCCCGACTTCAAGGAATCCATGGAGCAGATCAAGGAACTCTACGCGAGCGGCAAATGTGAGATAGGGACCGAGGGGCTGTCGAGAAAGGCGTAGCGCCCGGCGGGGGAACGCTTCCAGAACGGGGGTCTAGATGTCAGACGTAGTGGTTATAACGGGGCTTGCCGACGGGATGGGACGCGAGGTGGCCAGGATGCTCGCCGCGTCGAAAGACAGCGTGGCCGGTTTCGACGTTGACGAGGATAAGGTCACAACGTTGCGCGGGGAACTCGAGCGGACCGGCGGGCGGCACTTGCTCGAGGTCTTGGACGTATGTGACCGGGACGGCATCCTCCGGTTCAGGGACAGGGTGCTCAAGGAGTACGGTCACGTGGATACCGTCCTGTCCAACGTGGGCATAGGGTTCTTCGGGCCTTTCGAGGAGATCGATCTCGAGAAGGCGCTAAGGTGCCTGGAGATAAACGTCATCGGAGCGGCCGCGGTATTCCAGGCGTTCATTCCCTCGATGCGCGAGCGCGGAAGCGGGAAGCTCATCGCGATGTCATCGCTGGTCGGCAGGATACCGTTCCCGTTCGAGTCGATATACTCCGCCAGCAAGTTCGCGGTGGGCGGGCTCGTGCTGTCGCTGAAGTACGAGGTCGAACCTTTCGGCATCAGGGTCGCGCTCGTGGAGCCCGCGCAGGTCTCGACCACCTTCGCGGCCAAAATACACGTCCTGCCGCCCGAGGGATCGCCTTACCGACAGAGGGCGCGCCGGTTCATCGAGCGTGACGACGAGCTCATCAAGACCGCGCCAAACCCTGTGGACGCGGCAAAAAAGATCGTGAAGATAGTTCATTCGAGCAGGCCCCCCGTATTCAACCAGGTGGACACGATGAGCAGCGTGTTCCTGTTCTTGAACAGGATTCTTCCGATGAGGGTACGCGACGGTATATTGATCAATCACATGGACATAAAAGTCTGAAAAACGCATATGGAAGGTGGAAGATTCTATGCGTTGAGGAGGACAAGATGGCGCTCCAGGGAACGAAAACGGAAGCGATGCCGGCGACAAGGGTAGGCAGGCTTCGCAGGAGGATAATAGACGCTCCGCAGGAGGTGTGCGCGCAGAGGGCGCTGCTTCTGACCCGCTCGATGAGGGAGCATTGGGATGAGCATCCCTTAAGCCGCATCAGCCACGCGCTCGCCTGCATACTCGACAACATGAGCGTGATCATCAGGGATGAGGAGGTAATAGTCGGGTGCAGGACCGGCAAGCTCAAGGGCGCCCCGCTTTTCCCGGAAAACAAGTCGAAATGGATCGAGGGCGACCTTGACAGCTTCGAGGAAAGAGTGCTGCAGCGCGCCCTGATCACCGAGGAGGAGAAACGCCTGCTCAGGGATGAGGTCCTGCCGTTCTGGAAAGGGCGCTCCGTAGAGGACTACCTGGACCGGCTGCTGCCCCCGGACATCGTCGAGGACATGGACAAGTACGTCTTCACGATGATGCTCGAAATCACTTATGGAATAGGGCACTTCACCATGGACCACCCGCGGGTTCTCAAGCAAGGATTGAAGGGTGTCATC
>CAZAIS010000549.1:0-1869 GCA_964485255.1 uncultured Acidimicrobiales bacterium
AACGTCGTCGCCGACATGAGACTGGCCGAAGGGCTGCCGCAGGTTACCGCCATGGTAACAAACCCCGACGAGCGCATACGCCGGGAGGCCGTCCGCAGCCTTGCCCGCATAGGCTCCCGCGACTCGCTCGAGCCGGTGATGACCGCCGCCAACGATCAGAGCCCCGCGGTGAGACGCACGGCCGTCAGGGTACTGGGGATGTTCGGCGACTCGACGGTCGCGCAGTTCCTGCAGGACATAATCAACGGCCAGGGTCTGCGGGGTAAGGAAGAGGACCAGGGTGTAGTGGAATCCGCCTGCCTCGCCCTCGGCGACCTGAGGGACAGGGCATTCGTTCCTCAACTTGCCGAGTTGCTCGGCAAGGGCGGGTTCTTCAAGAAGGGAAGGCCTGACGAGATCAGGGCCGCGGCCTGCATCGCGCTGGGCAACGTGGGTGACGAGAGCGCGTTGCCCATTCTCGAGAAGGCGTCAAAGGACCCCAGCGTGATGGTCCGCGGAAGCGCCGAGAAAGCATTGCGCAAGCTCAGGGACGGACTGGCCGCCTCCAGTGCCTTGACGATCGGCGAACAAGGCGATGTCGTCGAGAGACCGGCCGCCGGCGTGACGGAGCCGACCGGCGCCGCCACGGTGTCTAGAACGCCGGGGGAGGGAGCCGCGGAAGCTCCGCTCGACGCGTCCGGTGGACCGGGTCTTTACGAGGCGGGGCCGGCTGGCGCGGGACCGGATGAGCCCGATCGGGGCCGGGAGGCTACTTCGCAGGCCGAGCCATTGCTTCCCCCGCCCGCGATGGAACAGTCGCCGGTCCTGGAGGGAACCGGAGTCGCGCCTGGCTCCTCACGGCAGAACGGCGACCAACACGTACCGGTGCATGCCGCCTCGGGGCTACCCGGGGAAGCGTACCCCGCGTCCCCGCCAGCGGCTCCTGCCGCCGGGACGGAACCGCCACCGGTCTCCACGCCGCCTCCGGTGGAAGCGGTACAGCGAGGGGCTGAACCGCCAAGTCCGCTTGAAGGGTCCGATCCGGGCGTTCTCGAAACGGGAAGCGGTTCCGCCGGGCGCCGGCAGCCGGATGCGGAAGAAGGGTCCCCCGACCCATCGTCTCTGGAGTATCTGATCGCCGAAGACAACCTGTCATCGCCCGGGGACTCGGGGCTCGAGGAAGCGCCGAGCCTCATGTCCGGTTCGGACCCTGACGCGAAGCGCGGTTATGACGACTCGACCCTGGAGGGGATGATACTGGCGGAGGAGACGACCGGCGGCTCGACGGAGCCGGCGGGGGGTCCGGAGACCGAAGCGCCCCCGGCGGCCCCGGTGGGCTCATCTCTCGAGGACGACGAAGGATCCGGCCCCGCGAAGCTGACCCTGGAGCCGCCGGCGGAGGTGGGGGACGAACCTGCCCTTGCCTCGACACCGGAGCTCGCGAGCCTGTGGCCCGAGGGATCTCTCAAAGGGCAGGACTACCAGGTGCCACCAGTACCCGAGGCGCCGGAGGCCCGGCCCGGTCCTGGTGATTGGCACGACCTCGAAGGCGCGGGAACAGAGCAACAAGGCCCCGGCCCGGATCAGCAGATCGTGGGGCTGCCGGACGACGATTACGCGCCGGGGCGGACCGACCAACCTTCGACCATGGAGAGGTTGCTCGGGCCTGGCGAGTCCCCCGGCGGGCCTGGTCTTCCCCCGGTTGCCCCACCTGCAAACGAGCCGCCCCCACCGGTGCCCCCACCGGTGCCCCCACCTCCGCCTTCCGAATGGAAGTGAAGGCCGGAGGCGCTATTTCACCGAGTGCCCCGGGGTGTCCCCGCCGGGCCTTCTCATTTCGAGTCGCCGCCGCGAAGCAGGTTGACTCTACCGTATCCAGCCTACCTTGAT
>CAZAIS010000550.1:0-1855 GCA_964485255.1 uncultured Acidimicrobiales bacterium
GCGAGCGCGGCGGCTTTTGGGCGGAAGTCGCCGTTGGCCGCGTCGGTCAGCTCGAGGCCGATGCCCTGGAGCAGATGGGATACCAGTCCGAGAACGCGACCTGGCGAAACGCTTTCCTCACCGGCGCGCGGGAGCTGCGCGACGGCGTCGTAAAAGCCGCCGCCGCCGGTCCCTCCACGAGCGGTACGGACATGATCGCAAGCCTCTCGCTCGACATGCTCTTCGACTACATGAGCGTGCACCTCGACGGGCCGAAGGCCCAAGGGAAGAGAATCGCGATCGAACTGGATATGACGGACACCGGAGAGAAATACGTACTGCTGCTGGAGAACTCCGTGCTCAACTACTCGTCGGGCGGGCCGGCGGGGGACGTGGACGCCGCGCTCCGGCTCTCCCGAGCCCTCCTCAACCGGATCATTCAGGGCGAGGGAGACCTCAAATCCGCGTTCGCCTCCGGTGAGATCGAGGTCGAAGGCGACGCCGGCAAACTCGGGGAGTTGTTCTCCCTCATGGAACGGCCGGACTTCTGGTTCAACATAGTCACCCCGTGAGGGCCCGAGAGCGCGGGAACGGCCCGTCTCCTTGCGCGGCAGGCGCGGCCTGCGCTTTTCGAGCCTCCCTCCGAGTTCCTCGGCATTGGAACCGGCTCCTCGCGCCGCAGGCGCTCTCGCGCGCCCCGGCTCAAATCCGGCGGTCCCTGTATAATTGACGGGTCACGCAGGAGCACAATCAAAATGGAGGCGTCGAAATGGCACGCGGAAAAAACAGGCAGCCGAACCTTCTCGTCATGATCGCGGACAACCAGTGGGCGGGGGCCCTCGGGTGCTACGGGAACACCGAGCACCGCACACCCCACCTCGACCTCCTCGCGCGCCAGGGAATGCGGTTCTCCAACGGGTTCTGCACGAACGGCCTGTGTTCTCCCACCCGCGCGTCTCTCCTTACCGGGCTGATGCCCAGCCAGCACGGGGTACACGAACCGTTCAACGACAACCTCTCATACCTCCCCGAGGACTGGGTGGCCATCCGCGAGTTCCGCACCCTGCCCCTGACACTCGCGAACAGGGGCTACCGCACCGCCCTCGTCGGCAAGTGGCACCTGGGGCAGTTCTCGAAGCCGAGCCTCGGTTTCGAGCACTGGGTGACTTTCCCCAAGGGGCATACCACCGACTTCTACAACAACCGCGTCATCGACAACGGCAGGGAGTACGATGTCAACGGACGGCACCTGGTCGATTTCTGGGGAGAGAAGGCGTCGGACTACCTGGACGCCTACGACGGCGACGAGCCGTTCTTCCTGTACGTCGGGTTCAACGGCCCTTACACCATGTCGCCCACGGCCTTCGGGCCCGATCATCAGAACCCGTTCTACAAGGACTACGAGGGCCTTGATTTCGAGCCGTTCCAGGAGCACATAAGCGAAAAGCTGCTGGCTTTCATCACCCAACCCTACGACCCCGACGCGGACACGGAGCTCGACTCCCAGGATTCGCTGGGGATGCTCAAGGCCCTAAACGCCCAGGTCTTCGACTACGTGCGCATGCACAACGACCCCAGCAGCCGCGCCAACATCGCCGCGCAGAACGCCATGGTCGACCACGGGGTGGGCGCGATCATGGAGGCGCTCGAGCGCAACGGGTTGGAGGAAGACACGCTCGTGGTGTATCTAGCCGATCACGGCCTGCCTTACGGCCACCACGGCTGGTGGACCGCCGGGCTGGGATTCCCGCAGGTCCTCTACGACCAGAACGTGAACATTCCCCTGATAATGCGTCACGACGGCGCGATCGAGGCCAACCGCGTTCCGGACCTGATGGTGAGCCAGGTCGACGTGATGCCGAGCATCCTCGAGTAC
>CAZAIS010000551.1:0-1836 GCA_964485255.1 uncultured Acidimicrobiales bacterium
CTGTTTAAAAAATAGTTTTAGCTCTGCGTCAACAGTGTTTACTTCGTTTGCAATTGTTATTAGCAAAGGATTGTGGTAGAGTTCGGGGTGGAAGTTTTTTATAAATTCTGCTTCTTTCTTTATGGCAGTGATAACTAGCAGCGATTTTACAACAATTAGCGTTTTTTCCGAATCGCTGTAATCGCCTTTGTTTTTATTCCAATTCTTGTATTCTGAACCGCTAACTGTGATATGTTTTCCATAACCCGATTCAATAAACTTTTTAAGGTTGAAGTTGTATGCAGTTGTAACAATATCAACAGTATCGGTAAAGGTTGCAGAAAAGCTAAAGATAAACCCTTTGTGTGCCAAAATGGAGTAGTATGCCTGTCTTATGCTGTCTTCCTTATCGCCTTTGTGTGCTTCGTCGAGCAGAACGTACCATTTGCCATTATTTAGTACTGTTTTATAGCTGAGCTGCTCAATTTTGTCAACATCTGTAATGTTATCGCTTCGATAGTAGAAAACGGTTATACTTTCGGTTTCATATAGCGATGTTTGAATATGCTTCTGCTTTTCAAACTCACGAAGGTCTTTCAGGTTAATTTTTACAGTGCTGTTCCTGTTAAAAACTTCAATGTGTTCTTTTATTTGGTTTAGTATTTCAGGTTTTGGTGCAAGAATAAGAATATCATTTTTTGGAATGTAATTGCTATTTGCCAGCTGATGTAAAAACTCAATCAGCTTAATTAGTACAAGAGTTTTTCCTGAACCTGTTGCCATCCATAGCGATGCTCTGTTTAAGAATTCTGTGTATGGTATTTGGTTGTCTTCAACATTAAAGTATTGTCCAAGCAAATTGAAATGAGTACTTTCTTTGGAATAGCTCATTTCGGTTTTCCATTGGTCAATTATTTGTGTGCTGTAATGTTTTAGCAAATGCTCTCTTAGCTGCCCATCGTTGCCGTAAAAGTAGTAGAGCGCATTTAAAGCGTGTTTTAGTGCTTTTTGCTGATATTCGTGTAGTTTCCAGTCTATACCAAATGTTTCCTTATCCAAGTTCTTGTAAAACTCGGGCAAATCTGCTGGATTATCCTTGAGTAGTTTTTCTAATACTATTTTTGCCATTATTCCTGGTCTAAATTCTTAAGCGACTTGCTGCTTTTGCCCAATTTCTTTTCTTCCGATTTTACCCTGCGTTCCAACTTCTTAATATCTTCTTCGGCTGGTAGCTCTTCGGGTTTTATGCCACGCTCAAGCAGTATTTTTCGTACAGATTTATTGTTGATGATATGTTCAGCCGAAATTCTGCCTTCGGTGTTTAACCCTTTCTCTTTGGTGTTGAAGATTGTGATTTCAGTTGCAAAGTCTTTCGCTTTAATGGTAATTGTGGGTAAAAAGTCGGCTAATGGTCGATTTTCGGGTACCCTTAGCTTATGCTTCATTTGTTGAGTGGTTTTACCCCCAAAAAGGGCGGCATCGCCTTTGCTACGAATTAGCGCAAAGTTTTTATCGCTACCCGTTTGCTCATAAATTATGCTGCTAAGTTCTTTTTCAGAAAGTGAAAGTTTGGTACGTGCTTGTAATCGCTCCCAGTCCTTAATGCGCTGCTCAATGAGCTCGAACTTGCGGGTTTGTACAGCAAAATAGTTTTGTGCAAAAGCTATGGCTTCTTTCTTTGGGTCTCCGTTTTGTGCAATTAAATAGCAGGCATAACGGGTAAGCATAAAGTCTTGAATTTCTCTTTGCGAACCCGAACCCAAGGTTACCATTTTCCCGACTTCGGCAAAATGGTCTAATATCTCATTGTCGCTGGCTTCGCAAGCAGTTTTTGCCTTGTTTATAACCTTTACAAAA
>CAZAIS010000552.1:0-1834 GCA_964485255.1 uncultured Acidimicrobiales bacterium
TCTTCCAGATAATCGGTCCGCCCAGTACGAGGTATGCTGTCATAAAGGCGGGAGAGGCAAACGTATAGGGGGTTCGGGAATGGAGCGGTCACATAAACAGCCGTATCTCGCGGGCAAGGTCGAGGACGTAATGACGGTGGACCCTCTCATCATAGAAGAGGGAGAATCGATCCCGACCCTGGTCGACCTGTTCCTCGAGCATCACTTCCATGGTGTTCCGGTGGTCGATTCGCGGGGGAAGCTGGTGGGAATAGCCCGGGATTCCGAGATCATGGCGATGTTCGTCGCAAGGGAACCGTTCGTCGTCAGTTCCACCACGGTAGGCGACATAATGCACAGGCCCCCTTTTACGATAAGCCCGGACGCGACGATCCAGAGGGCGGCGATGAAAATGTTCGTCGACGGAACGAGGTTCCTCGTTGTGATCGGGCAGCGACGTGAGATAAAGGGCATTGTCACTCGAATAGACCTGGTAAAGGGCATCCGCTGGAAAGACCCCGAACGCTGATACCTGTGGGTCAGGTCTATTTTACTGATTCGCAAGCCTTCACGTGTGCATAGACGCCAACGACTTAACAAACTAGACCTGACCCCCAAAAGTTAAATCAGGGGAGTATGAGGAGATCGTTGATTTCGGCTCTCCATGGGTGAGGAGAGGAGGAGACGACGGTGAAACGGGCTTCAACGGTCTGTCTCTCCTCGACGGCATCCAGGCCGGCGAGGCGATCGCGGCCGCTGCGGCGGTCGGTGATCCTCGATTCCGGCGTGACGGTCAGTAGAGCTTCGTCCACGGGGGAGCTGCGGGCGCCCTCGACGAGGATCGTTCCCAGGTTTCCATTGCTCGCAAAGCCCGGCGCGCCCCTGGTCACCTCGATGACCTCACCCCTGATGTAAGCCCGGTCACTCTCAGGCGTGCCGCCTTCAGGCCGGCCTACAGGGTTGCCGCATCCCGCGGCAAGGCATGCGACCAGGACTGCTGCAGATGCCAGAAGAGCCATCCTGTGCGGTGTCATAGCAGTTCCACCACGTCGCCTTTTTTGATCGAGCCTCCTTCGATAACCCTGCAGAAGATCCCCTCGTGAGGAAGAAGGCTCACCCCGAAGGTCTTACTTACGACGCTTGGGTGATCCTCTTTGCCTATCTGAGATACCTCGAGAAGTGACCCGTCGCCGATCCTGATCCTGCGGCCCCGCGACAGCACCGAGAGGTCGAGTCCTTCCACCAGGATGTTCTCGGCGAAGTCGCCCGGCCCGGCGTCTATTCCGTGCAGGGCGTTGGCACGCAGGACGCTCGCCCAGTCGAGGCAACTGACCTGGCGGTCCCAGTCGCCGGTGTGCGCGTCGCCTTCAATCCCGTGATCGCGGACGAGTATCGCTTCGGGGACCTCGGTCTTCAACTTATCACGCTCGCGGCTTGTCGAGATCGCCCTGACTGTACCTTTATTCATGTGCCAGCTCCTCTGTAGCATCCGGCGGCCGGACGGCGCGCTCGGACTCTTCGATCGGCGAAGGAACGAGGCCGCCGCGCCGCAGGTAAAGCCTGCGTGCGAAGTATATCGCGAAGGCATAGAGGGCGATCCATGCCGCGATCAGCGCGACCGAGCCGGCCGTTCCGGGCGAGAGGTCGGGGAAGATGGAGACGATGAGCTTCCGGATCCACGTGTGGTCGAGGAAATGCCTGAGGAAAGTGTTCCCATGGTTGTACATGGCATATGTGCCCATTAGAAACGCGAAGGAGGAGGCGGTGACGAGTACCTGCAGGGCGCCAAGCAGGAACGACGCGACATAGGCCGGGACGTATCGACAGCGGTCGACGAACAAGGCAACCGATATCA
>CAZAIS010000553.1:0-1827 GCA_964485255.1 uncultured Acidimicrobiales bacterium
CCACAGCCCGGAGCGCGAGCCGCCGCCGCCCGCCACAACCGAGCCCAGGGGAACGCCCAGTTCCCGCATCAGCGATACCGAATCGTTGAGCCCGAAGACTACCCCTTCCATGACCGCGCGCACGACGTGGCAGCGTCTCTTCGTGAGGTCCAGGCCGAACAGAACGCCCCTGGCGTCGGGGTCCGCGTGGGGCGTTCG
Organism: uncultured Acidimicrobiales bacterium; assembly: GCA_964485255.1. GTDB lineage: Bacteria > Actinomycetota > Geothermincolia > Fen-727 > Anoxymicrobiaceae > CAZEJS01. Next base: position 199 of record CAZAIS010000553.1, read on the forward strand.
CTCGCCTGACATATAGGGCAGGAAGACGAGCCCGTCGCAGCCGGCCGGAGCGAGCGCGGCGGTGGCGTCGAGCGCCTCGTAGGGGTCCTTTCCCCGCGCGTTGGCCTCCGACACTTCGGGCTCCCCCAGCTCGTCGCGGAACCAGCGCAACGACAATCCCGCCGAGAGCATCACTCCCATGAGATACCAGGTATCCGGGACCGCGTGGCAGAAAGAGTGCAGCCGCATCCCGGGGTCGACACGGGCGGACCGGCCGGGCGCGAGCACGGTCCCCGAAGAGCCGATGCTCACGGCGGCCTGGCCCTCGTCAACGACCCCCATGCCGATCGCGCCGCAGGCGTTGTCGGCCCCTCCGGCGGCGACCGCCGTTCCGGGCACGAGTCCCGTCGCCCGCCCCGCCTCGACGGTAATGGAGCCCGAGCGGTCGGACGACTCGAGGACGTCGGGAAGCCACGCGCCAGGCACCCCCAGGGCTTCGATCATCCGAGCGGACCAGCGGCGCTCCCTGACGTCGAGCAGGAGGGTGCCGGACGCGTCCGAGACCTCGGTGGCGATCTCCCCGGTCAGGCGCAGATTGATGTAGTCCTTGGGAAGAAGGACCTTGCGGACGCGCGCGTAGCTTTCAGGCTCGCGCTCCTTGAGCCAGAGTATCTTGGGCGCGGTGAAGCCGGCGAGGGCGGGATTGCCGGCGGTTTCGGCAAGGCCGCGGGGCCCCACGCGGCCGGTAATCCAGTCGCACTGCGCCGCCGTACGCTGGTCGCACCAGAGTATGCAGGGGCGCACGACCTCCAGCGAGGAGTCCAGGAAGACCGAGCCGTGCATCTGGCCCGATACGCCGACCCCGGCTATGTCGGCCGGAGCCACGCCGCCGGATGCGATCACGCGCCGCACGGCCGAAACGGTCGCGCGCCACCAGTCCTCGGGGTCCTGCTCCGCCCACCCCGGGCGGGGGTTGAGCGTAGGGTACTCCTCGAGGGCCGAGGCTACGACGTTCCCGGCGGGGTCTATGATCCCCGCTTTCGCCCCGGTCGTCCCGAGGTCGATGCCGAGCATGTAAGGGCCGGTGTCGCGGGTCATCCGTCCTCCGGAGAGCCGGGGGTTTATCGAGGCGACTATGGTAACATTATGACACCCCGGCGGACGTGCCGCCGCCGGTTCCCTGAAGAAACGGCCCTTGCGCCGAACCGCCTGAAATCCCGGTCCGCGCGGAGCCTGAAAGGAGTGCAGATGGATCCCATGGTGCTCGAGGCAATGAATGAAGTCCTTCGCACGGGTCAGGAGATGGCGCGCCGGGGGCTCGTCGCGGGCTCCTCGGGCAACTGCTCGGTGCGGGTCGCGAACAGCGACATGGTCGTCATTACTCCCACGTCGATCGAGTACGAGCTGCTCCTTCAAGAGGACATGTGCGTCGTCAATACGGCGGGGGAGACGGTAGAGGGAAGGTATAAGCCGTCGATCGAGATTTCCATGCACCTCGCAATATACGAGGCGCGCCCCGAGGTCGGCGGGATCGTCCACACGCACCAGCAGATGGCGACCGCGGCCGCGGTAGCCGGCAAGAGCATTCCCCCGATCCTGGAGGAGCAGGTCTTTCAACTGCTGGGGGCGATCGAGCTGGCCGAATACGCC
>CAZAIS010000554.1:0-1818 GCA_964485255.1 uncultured Acidimicrobiales bacterium
GGCGATCACATGTCGCACTACAACGTCAACGCGAGCGTCCCCAAGACCCTCATCCAGTACCTCATCCGCTGGGTGGCAGGGACGAGCCAGTTCGACCGCAAGACCTCGGAGACGCTCTTGGACATCCTGTCCACCGAGATCAGCCCCGAACTGGTGCCCGGGGTCAACGGCGGCCAGCCGGCGCAGCGCACGGAGGACACGATCGGCCCCTACGAGCTTCAAGACTTCAATAACTTCTACGCCACGCGTTTCGGCTACCTGCCGACGAAGATCGCCTTCATCGCCTGGCACGCCTGGAGCAACAGGGAGACGGGGGCATGGCCGGAGGTCCCCGAGGAGAGGCGCAACGAATACAGGATCGGCGACATCAAGAACTGGCTCCTGGTCTACCTCCGGCGGTTCTTCCAGACGAGCCAGTTCAAGCGCTCCTGCATCCCCAACGGCCCCAAGGTGGGTTCCGGCGGTTCGCTCTCCCCGCGGGGCGACTGGCGGGCGCCCAGCGACAGCGAGGCCGCGGCATGGCTGGAGAACGCATCTCTCATCCCGGAGCGCGAAGAGGTTAAGACAAAGGCGAACGGCAAAAGGCCAAGGGCTAAAGGGTAAGAAACAAAGATTAAGGATCGCCCGTCGCCTTTCGCCCTTAGCCATAAGCCTTTCGCCATTTGCCTATGAAGAAAGAAACCTACAAGGACTTCGACGCCACCGAACTCTACTGCCCCCGGTGCAAGAGGGCGGTGCGGGTGCGCAAGCGCCTGCTCCTCATCCTCCCCCAGGGCGAGAAATACGACTACTCCTGCGCCTTCTGCGGGACATCGGTGGGGGACAAACTCGTCACGATGAAAGACAACGGCCCTCGCCTCGTGACCTGAGCGCGCAGCTGTTTTGACCCTTTCGCCAGCCTGATAAAAAAAGGGGCCATGGCACCGATGTGCCGTGGCCCCTTCCAATGAGAACGCTTACCTGCGACGTTATCTTCCTATAACGTACCGGTAAGGATCAATCTGCTCTCTCAGAATGTCGAGTTCATGCTTGGTGGGCGGCTTGTTCTCGGTGATCTTCTTCGCCTTCAGAAGCTCGAAGCCGCAGTTGGCCTGGACATCCTTCTCCGAATAGCCCGGGTTGACCGCGATGATCCGCATCCGCTTGCTCTCGGGCTCGAAATCCATGACCGCCATGTTGGTGATGATCTTGTAAGGGCCCGCCCCTAGTGGAAGGCCGCTCTTGGCCCGGGAGTCGCCGCCCGTGAGCCAGCCGGGGGTGGTGATGTAGCTGCACTTCTCAGCGAAGCGCTTGGGGTCCTGGGGCGTCATGACCATCATGCGCCAGCAGAAAGAGGCGAAGTCGTTGGCGCCGCCGCTGCCCGGGAAGCGGACTTTCGGCTTCTGGTAATCCGATCCGATCATCGTGGAGTTCAAATTTCCATACATGTCAATCTGTGCCCCGCCGAGGAAGGTGTAGTCCAGCATCCCGCGGCAGGCCGTCTCCATGATCTCGGGCATGCTGCTGGCCGCGATGGCCTTCCAGGTCGTGCGCGAGTCGCCGACGGAAATGGGCATTTCCGGGATGATCGGCCCCACACCGCCTGCCTCGAACAGGATGAGCAGGTTGGGGGCAACCGTTTTTTGCGAAAGCATCGCCGCGGCACAGGGGGCACCGGTGCCGACGCCGACGGAGGCGCCGTCTTCCAGTTCCCGTGCGGCAGTGCAGATCATTAGCTCCATGGTATTGTAATCAGCCATCGTCTCTTCACCTCCCTTTCTATTCCCTGGCTCCGATAAGCAACCATTCCTTCTTTCTCAGTTTGAGCATCTTGTGCAT
>CAZAIS010000555.1:0-1817 GCA_964485255.1 uncultured Acidimicrobiales bacterium
CAACGATCCCGGCTATATCAACCAGCCGCTTGACGGCTACGCCTTCCTCCCCAACAGCGCCTCGGAGCTGGAGGCGTCCCTGCGGTCGGCCATCTACACCATCCAGCACCAGAGCTACTCCTTCTCGCAGTCCTCCATCGCCTCGTCGAGGGTGGCCGACGAGAATTTCATCTACGAGGCCTCCTTTCAGCCGAGCACCGCCGATCCGTACTGGATGGGACACCTGGAGAAGTTCCAGATCAATGCAGACGGCAGCGTCGCCCCGACGGCCCTGAAGAACGCGGGCACGCAGCTGCGGCTGAAGGACCCGGCCGCGCGGAACATCTGGACCTACAAGGCAGGGGCCCTGGTGCCGTTCAATACGACGAACCTCCTGCCCGCAGACCTGGCCATCACGACGGGAACGGAAACGGAGAAAAACACCCGGCGTAACGAGGTCGTAGGATACATCCGCGGCGAGGCGGCTTACAACCCGGATAAAGGAAGCGACAGCAAAGTCATGAAGCTGGGGGACATCTTCCGCTCCTCCCCGGTCACGGTGGGGACCCCGTCCTACGATTTCCGGGACCCCCGTGACGGAAACCACGCCTTCACGGCCTTTCGCACCGCCCAGACGCGTTCGTCCGCGAACGAAAAACGCATCGTCGTCGCCGGGACCAACCTGGCCCAGCTCCATGCGTTCAGGACCTCCGACCTCAACGAGGTCTGGAGCTTCGTCCCGCCCAACGCCCTCGAACGGCTCAAACAGATAACCCACAAGACGCATCCGGCCAACCTGCAGCACGTCTATTTCGTCGACGGGCCCATCAGTGTGGCCGATGTGTGGCTGGGGACGGGCGACGGCACGTCGAAGTCCGTCACCGACTGGAAAACGCTGCTGATCCTCGGCGAGGGAAGGGGCGCCAACAAGGTTCTCTGGAGCACGTCGGCGAGCTGTACAACGGGCTTCAGCAACATGTACTCCTCTGCAGGCGGGTATACCCACTACTGCGGCTATTATGCGTTGGACATCACGGACACCCTGAACCCCGTCTTCAAGTGGCGGATCGCGCCCGCCGAGGCAAGCGCCCCGTACCTGGGCGACCCCTGGAGCAAGGTCATGATCCACCGGGTGAAGATCGAAAACAACGAGAGATGGGTGGGCTTCCTGGGGGGAGGCCATCAACTGTCCGTCTGCAGCGGAACCGACTGCGACAAGCGAGGCAAGGGCTTTTACGTGATCGACCTGGCCAACGGCAGCGTGCTGTGGAGCTACACGAGGGCCAACGATGCGGCCATGGACTATGCCATGCCGAGTCCGCCCGCCATGGTCGATACCGACCTGGACGGGTTCATCGACACGGCGTACATCGGAGATCTGGGCGGGAACATCTGGCGCTTCCGTTTCTGCTCGGACGCCGACGGGAACTCCTGCAGCACGGGGAGCTGGACCGGCAGCCGCCTTTACGTGCGGGCCGGGGGCACGGGAGCGGTCTATGCGGCCCCGGCGGTGGCCAAGGACCCGAAGGGCTATCTCTGGCTCTACTGGGGTACGGGGGATCGGCTCGAGCCCATCACCGTGGGAGGCGGTTCGGACCGCATCTACGCCGTGAAGGACACGGGCAGCGCCGTTACGCTCGCCAATCTCGAGAACGTCACCTCCTCGACGTACGCCGACGCGGATGACAAGAGGGGCTGGTACATGGTCCTGGCCGGCAACGGCGAGAAAGTGCTCGCCGAGCCGGTCGTCTTCGGCGGCGTGGCCTACTTCACCGGGGCGACCACGCGGCTGTTCGTCACGCCGGCCCAGCGCCGGGCGTCGCTGCGGCTCACCGCCT
>CAZAIS010000556.1:0-1809 GCA_964485255.1 uncultured Acidimicrobiales bacterium
GGCGGCATGGTGCACGGCGGACCTGGCGCAGGTGTGGGAAGCTAGCACCGCCCCCTCCTCGAGCGATATACCCTCGTAAGCGGGACCCGCCTCCACGCTCGGCGCGATCTCTTCCACGGAAGCGGACGTAACCATCCCGCCGTCAATTTCACATTTCACGTTGAGTGGTATCCTCAGGACCGGGTCGAACGGTCCGATGGGCATGATCGCCTTCATCCTCTCCACCTCGTATAAAGCCTCGCGGTAAATCCGCCGGCTGGTAGCGGCTTCGAGGGCGGACCGGTTGTCCTCCCGTTTGCCGCCTCACCACCCGCGGAAGGCCGGAAGCCCCACCGCGTGCCCGGGGCGCCCCCTAAAAACGGCGACGTACTCGCCCCCGTACCCGCCGAGGGGTGTGCGGCTCTCGATGCGAAGTACGCGAATAAGACAATCGCCCCGAGGGCAAGCAGGAACGCGGCGGCGGCCGGACCCCAGGTCCTGTAGGCGCGCAACGCCGCGTCCACGGCCCCTCCGGTCCCCCTGAAAACCACCGCCGGTCCCTGGAACCCGGGCGCGAAAAGCGTCCGCGATCCGCGTTCGATGAAATTGCGCAGCAGCAATCCCGGAAAGATCCCCAGCATGAAGGAGAAGGCGCAGATCGCCAGGGGCACGATTCCCTCGAGCGCGCCCGGCCTTGGCGGTCGCGGCCGCGACAGTCCCGCGCCGAAAGTCCCGCCGAGCAGCCTCCAGACCGCGATCAACCCTACCGCCGCCGCGGCAAGGCAGGCGGCCGAGGCAAGAGCGTAGAAGTGGCTCTGCCCGGCCTTGTCGAGGCTCGCGAGCGCGGTGCCGGCTTTCCCGATGAAACCATCAGTTACGAATACACCGGCGAGCGACAGGCCTGACGCGAGCACCGCGACGTAAGCGCCCGGGGCGGTCCTCGCGGGAAGGAGCTGCCACCCGAGAACGCGCGAACCCTTCAGCTCGCAGGCGGTCCCGGCGCCCATCAGGAATGCGGTCATGAACAGCGGCACCGTCAGGAGCATGAACAGCGCGGCCTCCGTGCCCGCCCTCGAGTAGAGCGACAGCGCGAGAAGCAGGAAACCCGACTGCATGCAGTACAGGCCGGCCGCGCACCCCTGGGCCGAGCCGGACCGGGCCGCCAGCAGCGGTCCAGCCACAACAGAGACGAGCGCCGCGATGGCGAGGCCCAGGCTCCAGTCGCTCACCAGCAGGCGTCCCATCAACGTGGTCGTCACCACCAGGCGCGAAGCCGCGAGGACGAAGTTGAGGGACCCCAGGTGGAAGGAGCTCCAGGTCGGATCGGTGCGCGAAACGAGATCGGCGACCCAACCCTGAACGGGAAAGACCCCCAGCCGTATGAGAGCGCTCGCGAGAAACAGCGCGATGACCACGATCACCTGTGCCTCCGTGCCGGACGTCAGCGGAGGCTTGATGAGCACATCGGCATCGTTCAGGAGCGTGTAGCACAATATTGCGCCCAGCGCGAGCAGGGCGTCGGAAAGCAGCCATGGCACGAACCCCCGCAGTCTCCTGGCGGCACCCGGCCTTCCATGCGCCAGGAGACCCAGCAGGGCGGCGGCGGACGCGCCGAGGGCGAACAGGACCTGGGGCGCAAGCGTGCCGGCCGCGAGCGCCAGGCTCCCGAACCCGCAGGCCGCCGGGATCGAAGCCGCGATGACCGACGGCCTCGTGGCCCCGCTCTCGCGGAAGGCGGCGTAGAGCACGCCGGCGACGGCCAGCATGTTGAGGATGAACACCGCCGGAAAACTCAATTGCGTAAGCTTTAGCGAACCCCACGAAGCCCGG
>CAZAIS010000557.1:0-1807 GCA_964485255.1 uncultured Acidimicrobiales bacterium
CGTGTGAAATAAGGAAACGCGTCCGCCGGTCACCTGCTCACGCGTGTACCCGTGCGCCTCCGCGAACGCATTGTTGACGAAAAGTATGCGTCCCTCCAGATCTATGACCGCAATGCCCTCTGAACTCTGCTCCACGGCCTGTGACAGGAACATCAACCTCGCCTCGGTCTCCTGACGCCGCGTAACGTCCCTAAAAATAAGTACCAGACCGATAGCCTGGTTGTTAGCGTTCCGGATAGCCGAGGCGGAAGCTTCCACAATAATGGTAGATCCATCGCGCGCTTCAAGTTCGTACAAGACGGGCGAAGAAAACGATTCTTCGCATCCGGCGCTGATTCTTTCGATCCAGTCTGTTGCAAGAGTGCGTTGTCCTTCATGGTGAGTCCGGAATACATCCGAAAGCGACCTGCGCGCAGCTTCGGCTTCAGACCAACCCGTCAGCGCCTGGGCAACATGGTTCATGAATATCACGCGGCCCGTTCGATCAGTGGCTATGAGGGCGTCGGCTATGCTGTTGAGAGTAACGTCAAGCCATTCTCTACTTTCTCTCACCTGTCGTTCCAGGCGATGCCTGTGGAGGGCCATGTCTATAGTCCATCTCAGGAGCCGGTCGTCGAAGGGTTTTGTCAGATAACCGGAAGGCTCTGTGACTTTCGCTCGCTCCAAAATCTGGGTGTCAGCGTGCCCGGTCAGGTAAATGACCGGGATGTCCAACTGATTGTGAATCACTTCCGCAGCGCCGATTCCATCCATTTCGCCGTTGAGAACCACATCCATCACCACCAGGTCAGGCCGATCATCCTGGGCTTTTTGGATTGCGGCCGGAGCATCGGTCGCCACCGAACAGACCTCGTAGCCCGCTTTTTCCAGACTAAGGCATATATCCTGTGCGATTATTCCATCGTCTTCGACCAGCATAATGCGCGGCTTGGACATAATTGGACTACCTTTTGGAATCTTTTACTTCACTCAATTTAGCATAATCCGGTGAAAGCTGTTTCAGCAAGGTATGTCGAGCCCAGAGGTGGCTGTGTTTGTAGTGGTGGGAGGAGCCTTTGATTGTTGCCGTCGGAAATGCTGCGTTGCCTCCGCAAGGACTTATGTCCGATTCATGAAGTTAACATCTCGTCATCCCCGCGCAGGCCCGCGGGATTCCAGACCCCCGGCTTTCGCCCATAAGCACTAACTTTGGGTACGTTCCCCCCTTTCATAAAGGGGGGACAGGGGGGATTTTGATCCAATTCCCTGAAAATCCCCCTGAATCCCCCTTTAGAAAAGGGGGACTTTGGCTGACTGTTCGCTCTGGGCATGTCCATAATTGCCGAAAAAGCTACTAAGTTAGCGCCTGTACGCCTTCGCGGGAATGACTAATGAGGCAACTCGACAGCCTCCGGCTTCGGGGAATCGTAAGTGTAGAGAGTTGGGAATAGACCGCAAAATCAGTAGGATAACGTGTGGGGAACGCTCGGACACCAGAAGCTCATTTGTAGCGGTCTACACACTAGTTCTGATTCCTGGCCAGGTGCGTCACGTCAAGACAGCGATCCGTCGGGATTGTTTTCGAGTTTCAGATGACGGAAATCAACCCAACCCGCTTTGCCGGAAGGCGTGATAATCCTGAACCAAACGGTGTCTTTGATGAGCCGCTTTTCTGTCACCTTGACCTTCTGGCCCGCTGTCAGACTCTCAATCGCTGGAGAGTCGGCGACAGGTTGCTTCTTGACGCGCAGCGTCTCTGCCGTCACGTTGCCTACGCGACTCAACCGCATAGAATGAACTTCTCTTGGTTCTTGATCCTCGGATTTTC
>CAZAIS010000558.1:0-1794 GCA_964485255.1 uncultured Acidimicrobiales bacterium
CGACGAGCTCGAGGACATCGAGCTGGCGGCGGTGAGCGGTCAGACGACCCCCGGCGAGGGACACCGCGCGGGGAGCGTAGGGGTCATAGAGCAGATGCTCCACTGCTGCACGGGCGACTGTGCCACCGTACACAACGGGTCGCAGGTGTCGATCCCCGCTTTCCTTCTCGGAAAGGTTATCGACTTTCCAGAGCCGCTCGGTCCCTACGAGGTCTTCGAACTCGGCCACGCGGAGCCGGCGACCCTCCCCGGGAACCTCCCGGGGCTGCGCGACCTGCACACCATGGGGGCAATCCACCCGCCGTATCTCAACGGCCTGTTCCGGGGCATCGCCCGCCAGGTCAACCGGGGTTCCGTGAGCATGAAGGAGGCCGTGGACTTCATAGTGGCGCTCGACACCGGGGCCCGGCCCGCGACCCTCAGGCCTTTCGTCGGCCTGCTCTCTGGCATGTTAGGACAGCTCGCCGGTGGAGAGATACGCCTGCGAGACCTGCGCGGGCTCCTCGAGGCGGCCACCGGTCGCCTGCAACCCGAGGCCCTCGGGGGCATCCACGTTTCTGTAAGCGGGACGAAGGACGGCAGGCCCGCCAGGGTAACCGTGACCCAGTCGTCGGTCCAGGGCGCCGGGGAAGGCAGCATGGACATCGACGTCGTCACGGGGACGTGCCTCGCGGCGTTCGCGTCGCTCCTTCTCGAGGGGTCCGTCAGCGGAAAGGGAGTCCTGGCGCCCGAGGCCTGCGTGGACGCGCGCGCCTACCTCGACGAGCTCCAGCGGGCCCTCCCCGAGTTCGAAATGGACCTCGAACTTCGCACGGAATGGCTCGATTGACGGGCCGCGAGCCGCCGGGTGCCGCCCGCGGCGCAGAACCGGAACAGCGGGGATGACATCAAAGGATTAGGCGTTTATCGCCCGACAGAAACGTACCACCTTTGTGGAGCGCGGGTAATCCTTGTGAACGGAGAGGCGTCAAGTGGCTGGAAGAGCATTTGAAACAGCGTGCCGGGGAACGGCGGCCGGGCATTCCGCCGGCGCGCGGGGGCGGGGTTTCGCCGGCTCCGTCGTAGCCCTTACGGCCATGCTCCTGCTTGCCTCGCTCGCGGGATCGCCGAGCGCGCGTGCCGCCGCCCCGGCGGCGCCGACCGTGACATCCATGAGCCCCGCCTCGGGAGCGCGCGGGACGACGCTCGAGGTGGCCTACCTGGAAGGGACGAACTTCGCGGGGACGCCCACGGTCCTGCTGCGGAAGCCGGGGCAGGACGACATAACCGCCACCAACGTGATCCTGGTCTCGGGGGGCAGGCTGGACTGCGGCTTCGCCCTCCCGCTGGGCGCCGCTACGGGGAAGTGGGACCTCCACGTGCTGAACCCGGACGGACAGGCCGCCGGCCTGCCCGGCGCTTTCACCATGGAGAAGGGAAATCCAATCGACTGGTTCTTCGCCGAGGGCAGCGCCAGGCCGGGCTTCGATACCTACTTCACTATCCAGAACCCGGGAGGCGAGCTCGCCGCCGTCTCCCTTACCTACATGACGGGCGCGGGCAAGGCTCACGTCCAGAAGGTCAAGGTCCCGGCGGCGTCCAGGGCCACGGTGCACCCGGCCGACGTCCTCGGGTCGGGGAACGGCGCCGCCTTCGACTTCTCCACGGGTGTTACCTGTGAGAACGGCGCCCAGGTGGTGGTCGAGCGCCCCATGTACTTCAACTACGGGGGGCCCGGCACGTACAACTGGAGCGGGGGCTCCGGCGTCGTAGGGGCGACGTCGGCGGCCGGGGAGTGGTACTTCGCCGAAGGGA
>CAZAIS010000559.1:0-1784 GCA_964485255.1 uncultured Acidimicrobiales bacterium
TCCTTCGAGACGAGGTATGATATCGAGGGTTTATGCGACAGGCTCCTGACCCCCAGAAGTTAAGCGAACTCGGTGCGGGTGATGATTTCGTCTTGGGCGGTGTCGGAGAGGTCGATGAACTGGGCGGAGTAGCCGCTGACGCGTACCACCAGGTCGCGATGCTCCCGGGGGTGTACCTGCGCGTCGCGCATCTCCTCGGTATCGACCATGTTGAACTGAACCTGGAAACCGCCCCTGCCGAAGTAACCCTTGACAAGACTGACGAGCGCCTCCGGTTTCACCCGCGAGCCGCAGAACCTCATGTTCAGGTTCGCCCCGTTGCACACCCTCTCGAGGGGCAGCTTCGTTACGGAGTTCATAACCGCCGTGGCCCCTTCGACGGCGTTGCCGGTGGTGGGAGTCAGGCCGTTTCCCAGCACGTCCCCGGCGAACCTGCCGTCCGGCGTCGCGCCCGTGAACGAGCCGAACGCAAGGTGGAAGCCGACCGAGAATACGCCCGGCCAGTAATAACCGCCCCTGAAGTTCCTGTATTTCGCGAGCTCGTCGCAGAACTGCTCCAGCACGCGGGAGGCCATCGCGTCCACCTCGTCTTCGTCGTTGCCGAACTTCGCCAGCCTGTGAAGGAAATAACTCCGCGTGTCCTCGGCGTCCATCCAGTCCTCCGCCATCCACCGGGCGAGATCCCCCACCTCGTACCTGCCCTCCTCGAACACCGCCTTCTTGACCGCGTACAGGCTGTCCGCCACGTTGGCGAACCCCATGAACTGAACGCCCGTCGAGTTGTAAACGGCGCCCCCGCGGGTGAGGTCGAGACCGCTGTCCAGCGGCCCCTGGATCATGGCCGACGCGAACGGAGACGGCACCATCTCCGCAATCGCGCGGTCCAGGGTCTCCATGCCACGCGTGACCTGCTTGACGAAGTAGGCCACCTGGGCGCAGTACGCGTTCCACAGGTCGTCGAATGACTTCAGTTCGGCCGGGTCTCCCGTCGCGGGCCCCGACTGGTACCCGAAAATATTGTCGATCCCGTTCGAGAGGGCGAACTCGAGGCACTTGATCCCGTTGAACTGCACCGCGAAAGTCGAGCCGAACGTCTTACCCTGGGCGCTGGGCTCCAGGCAACCGACAACCCCGTAGTCGCGCGCGTCCTCGAGCGACACCCCGGCGCGCCGCAGCGCGTTCACGATCGCGTCGTCGTTGAAGAAGTGCAGAAGGACGCCCCTGGCGGCAAGCTCAGCGGCCCTGAGGAACAGCGCGTCCGGGGCCCCGGGGCCGAAGCGCACACCGAAGTTCGGCTGTGCCGTGTTTATGTCGGCGAAAGCCTCCAGGGCGATGTAGCTCATCTCGTTGGTCGAGTCCTCCCCGTCCGGGCCTACGCCGCCGATGGTAACGTTCTGCGTGGTCTTGCCTTCGGTGCCCTCGCCACCCGGTATGAACGCCTCCTCAAGCACGTTCCAGATTTCGTTCGTCTTCAGGAAAAGAAGCGAGATCAGCTCGCGCGCTCTCTGTGGCGTCGTGCGCCCCGCCTCGAGATCGGACCTGTAGTATGGATAGAGGACCTGGTCGACGCGCCCCAGTGAGATCGAGTTGCCGCCGGACTCTATCTGTGAGACCAGGTGTATGAAGTACATGCTCTGTACCGCCTCGTGGAAGGTGGCGGCGGGATTCAGCGGGACCCTGTCACACACCTCGGCAATCTCGAGGAGCTCCCGTGACCGGGCCGGATCCTTCTCCTCTTGGGCCATCTCCCGTGCCTTTGACGCGTACCTGCCCGCGAACCTTAC
>CAZAIS010000560.1:0-1781 GCA_964485255.1 uncultured Acidimicrobiales bacterium
CGCCCCTCAGGTCACGAAGCGATCGGGCCTCTCAATGGCGCGCCGCCTCCCGGGCTTCTCCTCGATGGGGAAATCAACGACCTCGACCGCATCCCCGAAGGGATACTTGCGAGTAATCCTGCAGCGGCCGGGCATTATGTCGATGACGTTGTAGCAGGGCTTGGCGTACCCGCGCACGCGCAGGGAGGATACCGTGCCCGCGTTGCTCACGTAGAGGTTCTCGAAGTGCCAGGTGTGCGGGACGTGCTTGTGGCCCGAGAGCACCAGGTCGACGCCTTCGTGCACCAGTTGCTCGAGAAAATCCCCGGCATCCTCGATTATGTTCCTCTCGCGGCCCGTGCCGGGAAGCGGAAGCAGGTGGTGGTGAAGGGCGACTATCTTGAAATCCTCGTCCCCCTGGAAATGCTCGATCATCCATCGGTAGTTCTGCCTTCCCAGCCTGCCCTCGTTGAGGTCGGGCTGCGAGGAGTCGAGCGCTACCATCGTGACGCCCGGCAGGCGCGTTACGCTCGTCCTGTCGCCGAACATGTCCTCGAAGTGCACGTAGCCCACGTTGCGGGAATCGTGGTTGCCGGGTATGAAAACGACCTGCTCGGCTTCAAAGCCGTCCAGGTAGGCGCGGGCGGCGGCGTACTCCTGCCTGAACCCGTCGTTGGTGAGGTCGCCGGACACCAGCACCAGGTCGGGCTCCATCTCGTTGATCTCCGCGATCGCCCGGTTGAGCAGGTTGGAGATGAAGTGGTTCGAGCCCACGTGTATGTCCGATATGTGCGCGATCTTAACGTGCCTGTCGGGCCCGCGGTTCACCATAACCGGTCGCCTCCGCGATAGATGTGCCGCCGGGGAACGCCCCGGCCGCCTGCCTGCTCCCGGGCCGGGCGCCCTCCGGCGTCCCAGTCCCCTGGACCGTGTCCTCCGGGCCCCCGGGTACGCTCCCCGAGGTCGAACGCCGTCTCGCGTTTCACGAGACCGCCCGGTTATTCTCTCGATATCCCGGGGCCACGGCCGCCCCGGCTACCACGCGTCGGGGCTCGTCAGCCTTCCCATGAGCTCCCATCCCCTCTCGAAGTGAGGGCCGTGCTCCGCCGCCTCCGCTTCGCTGAACCCCCGCGCGGCCGAGGGGGTGGCGCCGCTGCCCATCAGGGCGTAGGGCACCGGCGAGGAGTCATGCGTCCTGGTCTCGATCAGCGTCGGGTGGTCCGGGGTGACGAGCACGCGGAAGGGGGACCCCCCTGACTCGAGGTGCTCCAGCACCGGGCCGACAACGCTCCGGTCGAAGCGCTCCAGCGCGAGCACCTTCTGGCCCGCGTCCCCCATGTGAGACGCCTCGTCGGAGGCCTCGACGTGCACGAACACGAAGTCCACCCTCCTGAGAGCCTCGATTGCCGCGCGGCCTTTGGCGCCGTAATCGGTGTCTATGAAACCTGTCGCCCCCGGAACCTCGATCGGCTCCAGGCCGGCAAGCCGGCCTATGCCGCACACGAGGTCGACCGCGCTGATTACGCGGCCCGTAACCCCGTACAGCTTCTCGAAGGACTCGAGCCTCATCCCGCGCCCCTGTCCCCACAGCCAGATCATGTCCGCCGGGGTCCCCTCGAGCGCGCCCAGTACCTCCCTCGACTTTTCCATCAACTCCAGGATGCGCGCGGCCCCCTCGCCTCGCGGCATGTACGGGGCGGTAGCTTCATTCGTGATGTCGTGTGGTGGCGTACAACGGACGTCCTCGAAGTCGCCCTCGAGCAGCAACAGTCCGCGGTACGACTTACCGGCGTAGAAGCGCG
>CAZAIS010000561.1:0-1776 GCA_964485255.1 uncultured Acidimicrobiales bacterium
GCGCTGTGTCTATGACCTCGCGCGCCTCGGGATCGGTGTCGTAGGCATCCCTGAGGTGCTGGCTCTGCTCGAGCGCGAGCTCAATCGTCATCTTGGGATCGTCGGGGATCATCTTGGTGAGCATGTCCATGCGCGCGTACGGCACGTCCTTGACCCGACCTACGTCCTTGACCGCCGCCTTGGCCTTCAGCCTGCTGAAGGTAACGATAGGCGATACCCTGTCGCGACCGTATTTCTCGGAGACGTATTCGATAACCTCGGACCGGCGGAAATGGCTGAAGTCGATATCGATGTCAGGGAGGGCGATTCGCTGGTCGTTGAGGAATCTCTCGAACAGCAGGCCGTACTTGATGGGATCGATCGTTGTAATTCCCAGGGCGTAGGCCACCAGGCTGCCCGCCGCCGACCCCCTGCCGGGGCCCACCTTGATCCCCTTCTCCTTCGAGTATTTCACGAAGTCCCAAACGATCAGAAAGTAACCGGAGAAGCCCAGGGACTTGATTACGTCCAGCTCGGTCCGGAGTCGCTCGATCACCTCTCCGGAGGGGTCGTCGCCGTAGTGCTTCCTGATACCCTCCATCGCGAGCAACTCGAGATAAGAGTCCAGATCGTAGCCCCGGGGGGTCTCGTAGCCGGGCAGGTATACACGGTCCAGCGCGATATCCACGTTACACCTTTCGGCAATGTCCACGGTGTTGGACAGGGCCTCGGGGTAATCGGGAAACAGCGCATCCATCTCTTCGGCGGATTTCAGGTAGAACTCGTCGGTGGAGAACTTCAAGCGCCCGGGTTCAGACAGCAGCTTGCCGGTCTGGATGCAGAGTAGGTGGTCGTGAGGCTTCGCGTCCTCTCTATAGACGTAATGCACGTCGTTTGTCGCCACGAGCCCGAGCCCCTTGTCACGGGCAAGCTCAACCAGCCCGCGGTTGACCGCCGCCTGCTCGGGAATGCCGTGGTCCATCATCTCGAGGAAGAAGCATTCGTCCCCGAACAACGACGCGTACCGTTCGGCAACCTCACCGGCCTTTTCCATGTCTTCCCTGAGCAGATGCTGCTGCACTTCCCCCTTCAGGCAGGCGGACAGCGCTATCAGGCCTTCGCGGTTCTCTGACAGGACCTCCATGTCCACCCGGGGCTTGTAATAGAAACCCTCCGTGAAGCCGCGCGTCACGATCCTCATCAGGTTCCGGTAGCCGGTGTTGTCCCGGGCCAGCAGGACGAGATGAAAAGGTTGTTCCTCGAGGCCTCCTTCACGGGAGCGCCTGCTCCTGGGCGCAACGTACACCTCCGAGCCGATTATGGGCTTGATCCCCGCCTTGATCGCCTGCTGGTAGAAGGACAGAGCGCCGTACATCACACCGTGGTCGGTGATTGCAAGCGCACTCATTCCCATGGACCCCGCCGCCTCCAGGACGTCCTTGATCCGGCAGGCGCCATCGAGGATAGAGTACTCGGTGTGAACATGAAGATGTGCAAAATCCGGGGGCAATTCGTCTCTCCTCGGGTAGCGACCGTAATATAGTTCTTTGGGTATCGCGTCGTTCCTTTGACACCGTGCTCGTGTTTCGACCCTGCCCTATGTTGTATCCGGCGGCGCTTGTACCGCCTCCCCTTGCTCATTATCCCCAACACCCTGCACCGTATTCACTTGGTCTATAATCAGCGTGAGCATGCACGATACCTAAGCCTGGAGAAGCGATGAGGCTGAGCTACAGCGCAATCTCCACGTACCTGAAGTGCCCCCTGCAGTACAGGTTTGCGTATGTCGAGGGGCGC
>CAZAIS010000562.1:0-1768 GCA_964485255.1 uncultured Acidimicrobiales bacterium
AGTACCCGCCGGTGGGCAGGTTGGACTCAAAGCACCCCCTCGTTACCGATAAGTACCTGGAGGGTGTTCCTCACTGCCCCACTACGGAACGCGTTTACGTTATCAAGGAGATGTCCGATCAAGGCGGGGTCACCGTTGAATGCGACAGCGCCCTCAGCGGCCACTCGCTGTAGAAACGGCAGCAGCATACCCGCGCGCCTCTTCGAGTTCTCTCGCAGGGCCCGGGCATGCCGGCGGCGGGGGAGGCGACTCTTGTCTGACTATGTTCCCAAACGGGAACCTGCGGTATTGTCTTTGGTTTGCGGTTGCCGATTGCGTGACCCTGTTGCGCGAATCGGAGAAAACAGATGGAGGCGGCGGTGGGAATTGAACCCACGATGGAGGTTTTGCAGACCTCTGCCTTACCACTTGGCTACGCCGCCTGTGATGGTGATAATTCTACTATACTCGAATCGACTCAGGAGGTCGAAATGAGAAGAGCTGGTGCAGGATTCATCGTACTGGCGCTCATTGCGGTGCTCGCGGCCGGGTGTGGAAGCGGGGCGAAGGACGCGGGGGCTGACACCAACTACGCGCCCAGGTTTCAGGCGCCCGACGTGGCCTCGGGGCTTGTCTTCAAGGATCCGGAGCTCCAGTTCCAGTTGCTCCGGGCCATGGGTTCGTCTGCCTACGGGGCGGCCGACATCGGCGAGTGCCTGGTTACCGCCATGCAGGTCGACGAGGCCGCGGTCATGAACGGCGACTTCAGCACCTGGTACGGCGCCTGGAACAACATCGCGGAGCGCTTGAACGAGGTCGCCGACAACTGCCTGGTAAAGGGAGACAGGATCAGCGCGAAGGACGCATACCTCAGGAGCGAGACCTACTATCGCATGGCCGAGTTCTACCTGCATGGCAATCCCTCCGATCCGCGGATCAAGGAGACGTCCGGAAACGCGAGGGAGTGCTTCGAGCAGGCGGGCAAGCTGCTGAACCCGCCGGTCGAGGCCGTTGAGATCAAGTACGAGCACATGACCCTCCCCGGGTACTTCTACAGCGTCGACGGCACCGGGAAAAAGCGTCCGCTGGTTATAATGCAGACGGGCTTCGACGGGACCCAGGAGGAGCTGTACGCGGGCGGAGCGTCAGCGCTGCTCGAGCGGGGGTACAACTGCCTCACCTTCGAAGGCCCCGGCCAGGGAGAGGTTCTCAGGGAACGGGGGCTTCACTTCAGGCCAGACTGGGAGAAGGTCGTGACCCCCGTGATCGATTACGCGGTATCCAGGAAAGACGTCGATCCGAAAAAGGTCGGGCTCTGGGGCATCAGCATGGGAGGATACCTGACGCTAAGGGCGGCGGCCTTCGAGCACCGGATCGCCGCTCTCATCGCCGACCCGGGAATGGACATGGCGGAGGTGCTCGTCGACAGCATGGGACCGTTCCTCGAGCGGATGCCACAGGACCCGAACTTCAAACCTGACAAGAGCAACGTCAAGGAGATCATATCTGGCGGGGCGCGGTACATCGACGAGGCCATGCAGGGGGCCATGAGTGCCAGTGTTTCCCTGAGATGGTTCGTCCAGAACGGCATGTATGCTTTCGGGGCGGAGACCCCGAGCGATTACATGCTCAAGATGCTCGAGTACACGCTGGGCGGGGTGTCCGGGAATATAAAATGCCCGACGCTCGTATGCAACGGCGAGCAGGACGAGAAGAAGTACCCCGGCATGGCAAAGGGAATATACGACTCCCTCACCTGCCCCAAGAAATACGTGCTCTTCACCAACGC
>CAZAIS010000563.1:0-1754 GCA_964485255.1 uncultured Acidimicrobiales bacterium
ATGGAATTCACTTGGATACCTGGAATACCTCTCTGCGATGGGTGTGCCTCTGTGAATCTGGAACTGGTGAAGCTTGAGATTTCCAACCGGCAGTTCCGAGATGGTCCTTGCCTGGTCAAGCCAATCATTTCTGGTTTCACCAGGGAGACCGATGATCAGATGGGCCGTGGTGTTCAGATTCCACCGGGCAGCCATTTGCAGTGCCTTTACCGAATCCCCGAATGTGTGTCCCCGGTTTGTCTGCATCAGTGTCCTGTCAAGGTGAGATTCGATGCCGATTTCAAGCATGATGTAGTGATCTTTGGCAAGCGAAGCCAGGTAGCCGGTTTTTTCTTCATCGATGCAATCGGGCCGTGTTGCAATCACCAGTCCCCTCACTCCGGGAAAAGAAAGCGCCTCAACATAAAGGTTCCGCAATTGTTCGACCGGAGCATATGTGTTGCTGAACGACTGGAAATAGGCAAGATATTGCATTCCGGGGTATTTTCGGGAAAAGAACCAGATTCCCTTCTGAATCTGCCGCGTGACGGTTTCCTTTTTATGACTGAAATAGGGAGTAAAGGCAGCATTGTTGCAATAAGTACATCCCCCTGCCCCTTTGCTTCCGTCCCGGTTGGGGCAGGTAAACCCGGAGTCGACCGAAATCTTCTGAATTTTTTCTCCGGGGAAGAGCGAATTGAAACGAAATCTGAAATCGTTAAACCTTCCCGGATGTCCCCATAAAAATTCCTCCATGACCGGATGTTTTTGCATCGTAAAAGTATAAAAACCTGCCGGCTTGTAAGATCACGTGTTGAAAAGTCTTCACAAAATGCTCTTCATTTATGGTTCATGATAAGATTACTCCGGATAAATTGTTTTATTTTTATCCTCTATTATTTGTTAAAATACCTCATCCTAAATCCTTCTCCATCATGGAGAAGGACTTTAAAACCTGGAAGTTAAGCTTATTCCGGTTTGCCGGAAGGGTGGGGGTGAGGCTGATTTTGAAATTTATGGATGATGCAGGAATGAGAAAAATTGTATAACATGTTTACTGCTGAGGATATTGAACAAATTCGCAAGAGAGGAAGCCGTCCGGAAGAAGTAATGCAACAGGTTGAGAATTTCCGGAATGGATTCCCGTTTCTCCCGGTGGTGAGGGCAGCCACAGCCGGGGATGGAATCATCTGCTTAAACGATGGCGAAATTAAAAAATATGAAAATCTTTACGATAGCAAAATCGGAACGGGGATACAGCACACGAAGTTTGTTCCTGCATCCGGTGCGGCAAGCAGGATGTTCAGCGCTGTCTTTGCCGCCCTTGGAGAATTGGAACGTGGTGAAAGCGTAAATGCTGTGCTTGCAAAAAGTGGTGCAGCCAGGATATTTTATGAGCAGGTCAACCGGTTCGCATTCTTTGGCGATTTGGAATCCTGCATTCGCAAGGCAGGCTTGGAACTCAATTTAAGGAATATCCTCGGTTACCTTCTAAGCCCGGAAGGATTGAATTATGGCTCCCTCCCGAAAGGAATGCTGTCTTTTCACAGGTACGGTGATTACATCAGAACCCCGTTTGAGGAACACCTTGCCGAAGGTGCACTGTATGCCAGGGACCACCAGAACAGGGTTTCTCTTCATTTTACGGTTTCGCCCGAACATGAAGAAGGATTTCGGAATTTGTTTGAAAAGGCAGTGGACAGGTTAAGCACTCAATATGGAGTATCATTCTGTGTAGATTTTAGTTATCAGAAGCCTTCAACCGATACAATCGC
>CAZAIS010000564.1:0-1751 GCA_964485255.1 uncultured Acidimicrobiales bacterium
AGCTACGTGACCACGTTCCACGGTGGACGGACGGCCGAGGTCGTCGTGGAGGGACTTGAGTGTCGCCAGGAACTCCTCCGCGCTCACGGGATCGAGCTGGCTGGTCGGCTCGTCGAGCACTATCACGCGGGGGTGCATGGCGAGCACGCTCGCGAGCGCGACCTGCTGCTTCTGTCCGCCGGAGAGCTCGCCGATCGTCTTCTCGCGGAGGCCGCTCAGCGACAGAGAGGCCAGGACCTCCTCTACGCGCTTGCGCATCTGCAGGGGCGCGACGCCCATGTTCTCGAGGCCGAACGCAACCTCCGATACGGGGTTGTCGGTTATCATCTGGTTCTCCGGGTCCTGGAACACCATGCCCACCGTCCTGGCCAGGCCGCGCACGGTCGAGTTCCGCGTATCGATGCCGTTCACCTTGACCGTGCCCGATATCTTTCCACCGTAGAAGTGCGGTACCAGCCCGTTGAGGGCCCTGCACAGCGTGGACTTCCCCGAGCCCGAAGCCCCCGCGAGCAGCACGAACTCGCCCCGCGAGACCTTGAGGGTCAGCCCTTTGAGGGCGGGGCCAACCGATTCCGGGTACCCGTATGTCAGGTTCTCGATTTCAACCAGTTTGATCCTCTCCATGCCCACGAAAGAGCCGCCAGCGACATCGCGAAGACGACCGGGGCCAGCAGTAGAGCGACGGTCCAGGCTCCGTAGCCGGCGGTTATCGACGGATAATATTTGAAGGACAACTGTCCCGTAGCGACCCCGGCGACACAGGTGGAAAGAAGCAGGACGGCCGCGGATATCGTCACCACGTCACCTCCCGAGAAGAAGTGCTGCCGGTACCTCGTTCGCGGGCCGGAGCCGTACGCCCGTGACTCCATCGCCTCGGCCAGCCCGATGCCCCTGTCCAGGGATGACGACATGGTCTTCTTGAGGAGGGGCAGCCTGCTTTTGAGCACCGCCCACCTGCTTCCATCGTCGAGTGCCAGGCCCCTGGACCTCTGGGCGTCCAGCAGGCCCCGCGCGTCGCGCACGGTGGCCGGCACCATGCGCAGGGACAGCGCGCTCACCAAGGCCGAGCGTGAGCCCCGGCCGCGAAGCGTTCCCAGCACGCTGTCGGGATCCACCACGAGGGTCAGGAGCGCGAATATCCAGATCACCGCGGCCAGCCGCAGGCCCATCCCGGCCCCGTACGCCACCGCTTCGGCGGTTATCTTGAGGTTACCGAGCACGGGTACGTGCGGACCTCTCCAAAGCACGTGCGCGCCCTCGCGAGACAGAAGGGGATTGATTATCATCGTGGCGATGCCTACGGCGGCGCAGATCTTCCACCACGAGAACCATTCTTTCGCGACCCCCGCCGCGAGGGCCAGAATGGCCGTAGCGGCGATCACCGCCACCTGGAAGAATGGGTTGTCCGCCACCAGGGATGTGATAGTGAAGGCCAGTACCATGAGCAGCATAGAGGCGGGATGCAGACCGTGGATGAGGCTTTTTTTCTTTCGGTATGCGGGTATCATCCCGGCACTCTCTTTATCCGTCCTGATGCGTTAACGGTCACCCCCACCTTGTTGTGGAGGCTCTCCCGACCGGTGATGAGCAGGCTCAGGGCTTTCCCGGCGTCACCCGCGCTTCGGCAGAGCACGAACCACACAGGGGAGGGATCGCCCATCCCGCTCGCGGTGCTCACGATCGCACACGCGATATCTGAGCCGCCTCCGGCAGGCTCGCCTCGTAAATCCAGGGCTACCAGCGTCTCGCCT
>CAZAIS010000565.1:0-1749 GCA_964485255.1 uncultured Acidimicrobiales bacterium
ACCTTGCCGGCGAGTTCCTCCGGCGGATAACACGCGTTAACGAGCCCTATCCTGTCCGCTTCCTCCGCGCCGATTTTCTTCCCGGTCATGACAAGTTCCTTGGCCCGGTGAATGCCGATATAGCGCGGCAGGCGCTGGCTGGCGCCCAGGTCGACCACCAGCCCTATATTGACCTCCAGGAGACCGAAGGTGGCTTGGTTCGAGGCGAGGATGATGTCCGACGCCAGCGCGATCTCGAGACCCGCCCCCAGGCAGTGCCCGTTCACCATGGCGATCACGGGCTTCTCGATTAGCTCGAAGGCCCTGAAGTTGCGCTGCATCCTGCGAACGATGGTCCTGAACTCGGCGGCGGTGGAGTCGCGGAACTCGGTGAAGGTTCCCAGGTCGATACCCGCGCAGAACGCCCTGCCGCGGCCGGTGATTACGGCGACCTTGACCTCCGGCTCGTCCCTGACGAAATCCGCGGCGGTGCCGAGCTCGGCGAACATGGCCTGGTTCATGGCGTTGAGCTTCTCGGGCCTGTCGAGGTACACGTAGGCAACGCCCCGGTCGACCTCGATTGTCATGGCTTCCATCTCCGGTACGTTCATATTCCCCTCCGTTTTTAGCGCGGTGCCCGGATCGAAGCTGCCGGGCGGGGTTCTACTCCAGGGTATCCCCGTTGGTGAAATCGAGTATGATCCTTCCGAGGTCCTTTTCCTTGAATGCCTTTCGCCTGTTGCGCCCCGCGGCATTGAGGACTATACGGTTGTTGGCCTCGTCTTCCAGGAGGCCCGAGTAAATCTTAGCCGACTCCTCGCGCCTGTCCAGCATGTCGAGGACCCGGGCCCGCCAGAGAAGCTCAACCGGCTTCTTGGCCTCGACCCGCTCGAGCTCCAGCGCCCTGTCGATCGAGCCGAGGGAGCCCTTCAGGTTGCCCAGCATAGCCCTTAGAATCCCCTCCATGAAATGGAAGGTGGGCTCTTGCGGGTCGATCCTCGCGCAGTCGCTCACGGTCCCGTGCACCTGGTTGAGGTCGCCCGAATAGATGTACTGCTTGTAGGCCTCGAGGTAGCGGTCCCGGGCGGCGGTGGTCCGGGCCATCGGCGCGCGCGCGCCCTCCAGGCGGCCCGTGGAGGACTTCCCTCCGCCGAGCTCGGCGTCGAGGTCGAATCCCACGAAGCCCCCCTTCGAAGTGGGGGCGCCGGACTCCGAGACCCAGAAGCGCCTTTCGCCCAGGTCGAAGAGTACGCTGGAGAGGTTCGTGATCCGGGATATGGTGAAACCGGCCGAGCGCTCCCGGCCGGCCAGGACGTCATGGTGGTCGCCCAGGACCGCCGCCATGCCCGACGGGCTGACACTGGGGGAAGAGGCGAGCCCGGCAGCCCTGGTGAAGCGGGCACGGTCGGCGAGCGTGGAGCTGACGCTCGCCTGGATCTCTCGCTCGAGGAGCCCGGGATCGCTGAAGAAGTTCGTCGCCACGAGGACGTGGTCCTGAATGTAGCGAGGGCACTGGTCCCGTGACGACATCTCGATGACGGCGGCGGTGCGGGACCTCCCCCCGGCGATGACGATGGACCAGCCCCCGGTGGCCTTGTGCGTCGAGGCGATCCCGACGGCCTCGTCGACGGTACCGGCGTTCCTCGCGATCTCGTGCGCGATGTCTATGATCGGGGTCCCCTTCGTGCTGGAGTCGCGTGATCCGAGCTGATGGATTCCAAGCGCCAGCCCGTCCTCGTTGATCGCGGTTATCCCCCCGGTCGGGAATCC
>CAZAIS010000566.1:0-1748 GCA_964485255.1 uncultured Acidimicrobiales bacterium
GTCTTGAGCAGGTCCTTCAAAAGCGCGAACCCCCCGGCCATGTCCCCGTAGAGGGTGCAGTATCCCATGGACAGCTCGCTCTTGTTGCCCGTTGCCAGCACCAGCCAGCAGTACCTGTTGGAAAACGCCATGAGCAGGTTTCCCCTGATTCTCGCCTGCAGGTTCTCGAAGGTCGTCCCTCCCCCCCCGGCATCCAACTCTCCCGCGAGCGCCTCGGTGTAGCTCGAGAACAGCCCGTCTATCGGCATCGTGATGTACCTGGTGCCCAAGTTGCCCGCGAGCCTGCCGGCCGCTTCGCCGCTCTCCTGTGCCGTGTACCTAGAGGGCATGAATACGCACACAACGTTTTCACTGCCCAGCGCCTCGACCGCCAGGGCCGCGGTCAGCGCCGAGTCTATGCCACCCGAGAGCCCCAGAACGACCTTCTCGAACCCGTTCTTCTCAACATACTCACGCAGGCCCAGAACAAGCGCCTCGAATATCTCTCCCGTAAGGGTCTGCTCTTCCGCCTGCGAGGAGGCCGGCGCGGCCGGACGCGCTCTCCTTGTTCGGGAAGGCCTTTCCAGCGAGCAGACCTCTACTTCGGCGTGCGGGCACTCCGCCCGGCTGTAGCGGAACCTCGGCTCGAGAAGTCGGTTGCTTTTAAGGACATCGAGGTTCAGCTCGCACACCAGCAGCTCCTCACGGAACCTTCCAGCAGTTGCGATGAAGCCGTCTCGCGGGTCATAAACGCATGATCCGCCGTCGAATACCAGCTCGTCCTGGGCGCCCACGAGGTTGCAGTAGGCGATAATCACGGGGCCGTCCATCGACCGTGCCGCAATAAGGCGCCTACGGTGCTCGTACTTGCCCCGGTGGAAAGGTGAAGCCGACAGGTTCATGACCACCTGCGCCCCCCCGCGAGCCACCTGCTCCTCGAGAGGGCCGCCGGGGAACCATATGTCCTCGCATATCGTTATTCCGAGGCGGGCGGCACCCAGGTCGATAACCGCGTTTCGCGTGCCCGTCCCGAAGTATCGCTTCTCGTCGAATACACCGTAGTTCGGCAGAAAGGTCTTGCGATACACGCATCTGATCTTTCCTCCGGCTATCACCGCCGCGGAGTTGAAGACGTCGTAGTCGTACTCGGCGAATCCCACCACCGCCACCGTGTCTCCTACTCCGCGGGAGAGCTCCTCAAGCGCGGCCATGCTTCCCCGCGTAAAATCGCTCTTCAGGAGAAGGTCTTCAGGTGGATACCCGGTAAGGGACAGTTCCGGGAAGAGGACTACGTCGGCGCCCGCGTCTGAAGCCCGCTCCACGTATTCCAGGATTCGCTTCGAGTTGCCCTCGAAGTCACCTATTGCACTTCTGACCTGTGCCAGCGCCAGCACGATTCCCGACACCGTTCACCCCCCCCACGCGGTTTCCCGATCGACACTCCGCAAGAATAACACGACGGGACCGGCCGCGTTAAACGGCCCTTTCGCCGGTTTCACCCGTCCGGACCCTTACGGCGTCGCTTGCTTCAACGACAAAAACCTTTCCGTTACCGTTTGTCCGGTTCGCGAATCCACGGCGATGAGATACGGTTCTTCCTTTGTTCTCGGTGCATCTCGTGGTAGCGTTCATCGTATCGGGGCACCTGTTGTAAGGGTTCTTCAATCGGTGCACTTTGTTGATGCGTTAATTGTCGGTGCGGGGACGGCGGCAGAGCGGTATTAGCGACAGAGGTTATAATTTCCGATCTCAACGGGCGCGAGACCCGC
>CAZAIS010000567.1:0-1746 GCA_964485255.1 uncultured Acidimicrobiales bacterium
ATCGCTAGGCCCGAGACCCTGCTGCCATTGGTGTCGTTCCAGAAGTAGAGCCCTCCGACGTTTGAGCCCGCGGCCGACCCGTCGAGCTCGATGAGAACCGTGGCCGGTGCCGTATCCGTGGCCCTTGCCGCGCCCGGCTGTGAATAACCGTCCACCGTGACGACGTCGGTGAAGGCAGGAAGCCACGACACAGGGCTGATCGTATGGGTGCCGGGGCCGGGGATGTTGAACTCAATTGTATCGGCGCCGGGGTTCGAGTTGGCGTCCAGGATCGCCTGCCTGAGGCTGCCCGCCCCGGAGTCATTCGTGTTGGTAACCAGCATGGTGCCCGCGCGGGCTGTGCCCGTGAAAAAAAGAAGGAAGCAACACAGAAAAAGCGCCGCCGGGAAAATGCTGATGATAAAACCCGCCCGCGTGAAAACCGGCCTCTTCATTGTTGTCTACCCTCCATCCCGGGGCTAGGCAACCAGCCCCTCCGTGATACATCAGCGAGCCGCGCGACACAATCGCCGCGCGCGCGTGAGCTTTCCTGCCGACATGCCTGCTTCGACCTGTCGCCCGGAAACAACCGTACTGCCGCGGCTTGCTTTGAGATAGAATGCTCTTGCGTTTCCGATCGAGGCGACAGAGGAGCAACACCCATGCACACCTTTTTGACACTTCGGAGCGGAAAAAAGTTCACCGTCATCGCCCTGGTGATGTCGATCCTGTGCATTTCCCTCCCTTCATGCGGCACCGCGCGGCTGAGCCCGTCGGTCGTCAGGAAGCTCGAGGTCCAGGTGGACAGGGTGCGCTCCAAGCTCCACGTCCCCGGCGCTCTCACCGGCGTCTGTATCCCCGCCGAAGGCGAGTGCCGTTTCGCCCGCGGCAAAGCGGACGTCAAGACGGGTCGAGCGATGAGCATACTGGACACGTTCCGCATCGGTAGCATCACCAAGACCTTCACCGCGAGCACGGTGCTGCAGCTCACGGACGACGGGAAACTGGCGCTTGATGACCCGGTCACGAAGTACGTGAAGGGAGTCCCGGGCGGCGAGGGGATAACCCTCCGCCAACTGCTGAACCACACCAGCGGCCTGTACAACTACGGCGACAGCCGGTCCTGGCTGAACCTGTACGTCGCGGACCCTGACAGGGAATGGACCACCGACGAGTTGCTGGCCATCGCCTACCGGGAAGGGCCGTATTTCGCTCCCGGCGAGGGAATGCATTACTCGAACACCAACTACGTTCTCCTGGGCCTCGTTGTCGCCGCGGCCACCGGCCGGAGGGCGGAGCAGGTCATCAAGGAGAAGACCATCGACAGGGTGGGGCTCACCGGCACCTATTTCCCCTCGGGCATCAAGTTCAGGGGAAGGCACGCGAACGGCTACAGTCCCCCCGAGGTCGGTAGCGCCGAGAACGTTGACGCCACGCAGGGGGTGGACCCCTCCGCTTCGTGGACCGCCGGGGCGATGATCTCCAACCTCGCCGACCTCATGAAATGGTGCGAGGCGTACTGCTCGGGAAGGCTTCTCGAGCCCGGGACCTACAAGGAGCAGATCGACATGATGCCCTTGCCGGGTAGCGAGGAGTACTCCTCGTACGGCCTGGGGATAATGAGCCTGGGGCCCTTCATCGGGCACGGCGGCCAGCAGCCGGGTTTCAACTCCTACATGATGTACTACCCGAAGGAGAAAGCCTCCATCGTGGTCTTCGGCAATCGTAGCTGCGAGACGGTGGGCGTCGAGGGGGTATCGCTGTTCA
>CAZAIS010000568.1:0-1737 GCA_964485255.1 uncultured Acidimicrobiales bacterium
CTGAGGAGCTTCTCCTCCGCGGTGAGCTCCGTCTCGCCCTTGGGGGTTACCTTGCCCACAAGGACGTCGCCGGCGTTGACCTTGGCCCCGATGCGGATCACGCCCTCCTCGTCCAAATCCTTGAGGACCTCCTCCTGGACGTTGGGGATGTCCGCGGTTATTTCCTCGTCGCCGAGCTTGGTGCTGCGAGCTTCGACCTCGTGCTCCTCGATGTGGATCGAGGTCAGCAGGTCGTCGAAGACCAGCCTCTCGGAAACGACGATGGCATCCTCGAAGTTGTAGCCCTCCCAGGGCATGAAGGCCACTAGGAGGTTGCGCCCGAGCGACAACTCGCCCTCGTCGGTGCACGGCCCGTCCGCGATCACCTGGCTCCTCATCACGTGCTCGCCCTCCTCGACGAGCGGCCTCTGGTTGATGCAGGTCCCCTGGTTGGACCGGCCGAACTTCTCGAGCTTGTAGAGCTCTTTCCTGCCCTTGCTGTCCTTGATCTCTATGGTCTCGGCGTCGACGTAGGTGACGTTGCCGGCGGTCTTGCTGGAAACCACGTCCCCCGTATCCTTTGCGGCGCGGAACTCCATGCCCGTCGCCACCAGGGGGGCCTCGGGGCGGACCAGGGGGACCGCCTGCCGTTGCATGTTGGAGCCCATGAGCGCCCTGTTGGCGTCGTCGTGCTCGAGGAACGGGATCAACGCGGTCGCGACACTGACCGTCTGCCGGGGGGAGACGTCCATGTAGTCGACGTCTTTCGCGTCCACCATCGAGACCTCTTCGCCCAGCCTGGGGGCCCGGCACAGCACCCTGTCCGCCTTGAACTTGCCTGATTTGGTAAGCGGCGCGTTGGCCTGGGCGATGATGAAAGCGTCCTCCTCGTCCGCGGTCAGGTAGACGATCTCGTCGGTCACGCTTCCCTTGTTCACCTTTCGGTACGGGCTCATCAGGAAACCGAATTCGTTAATTTGGGAATACGTCGAGAGGTTTCCGATGAGCCCGATGTTCGGACCCTCGGGCGTCTCGATGGGGCACATGCGCCCGTAGTGCGAGGGGTGGACGTCCCTGACCTCGAAACCCGCGCGCTCGCGGGACAGCCCGCCGGGGCCCAGCGCCGAGAGGCGGCGCTTGTGAGTCAGGCCGGCCAGCGGGTTCGTCTGGTCCATGAACTGGGAGAGCTGGCTCGACCCGAAGAACTCCTTGATGGCGGCCACCACCGGCCTGATGTTGATAAGGGTCTGGGGGGTGATCGAATCCACGTCCTGGGTGGTCATGCGCTCGCGCACGACACGCTCCATGCGGGACAGCCCTATGCGGATCTGGTTCTGGATGAGCTCCCCCACGGTACGGACCCGGCGGTTGCCGAAGTGGTCGATATCGTCGGTGTTATAGCCCTCCTTGCCCGCGTGAAGGTTCACGATGTACCGGACGGACTCGAGGATATCCTCCCGGGTCAGCACGGTGGTGCTCTGCGGCACTTTCAACTGCAGCTTCTTGTTCAGCTTGTAGCGCCCGACCCGAGCCAGGTCATAGCGGCGCTCGTTGAAGAACAGGTTGTCGAGCAGTCCGCGCGCGCTCTCCACGGTGGGGGGTTCGCCCGGCCGCAGCTTTCTATATATGTCTATGAGGGCCTCTTCCTTGCTGCCGGTATGGTCCTTGTCCACGGTCGCCTTGATTGATTCCGCTCCGTCGAACAGCGAAACCAACTGGTCCGCCTCGTAGCCCAGCGCTTTAAGAAGGACGCTTACC
>CAZAIS010000569.1:0-1728 GCA_964485255.1 uncultured Acidimicrobiales bacterium
GAGCTCGCAGGGAACGTCACCCTCGCGCCCGGCCTTCTTGAGGTTTTCCCACCAAGTGCAGCGCTTCACCGTGAAAAGAGCTTCATCGGGTGAGGCAACCTCGCTCTCGCACTCCGTGCCGTCGATGGCGCACAGCAACTCGAGCAGACGGTTCACCGTCTCGATCTCCGGGGGCCCGTCCCTGTCGAGCTCTATGCCCAGAAGCCTGCATGCACGCTTGAGCATGACAACCCCGTATCTCCTCCAGACAGAGACGTCGAGCTCCAGGGCTCCCTCGAACCCCAGCTTCTCCTCGGCCGCCATGAACCAGAGGCCGTCGATCGCCGTCAGCGCCCCGCACCTCAGCTCATCGATTATCGCCGGATCGAAGTCCAGAACCCCTCCTCCGCCAAAACCGTTCGACCCCCGCATTCTACTTAACTTTTCGGGGTCAGGTCTAATTTGTTAAGTCTTTTTTTACCGCAGGGTATTGACGAACAAGCCAATCGGCATCACCGGGGAGCCGCGGATTCCGGCGAAACGAGCCGTATCGCCCCCCACGCGTATAACAGTGACTGTTTCCTTTACCGTGTCACCTCGACGTGATTAAATATGGAAAACATCAGCCCCTAAAACCCGCTAATGGAGGTATCTTGGAAGTCGAAATCGGCATGGGCAAATCGGGCCGCAGGGCCTACGGGCTCGACGACATAGCCATTGTCCCTTCACGCCGCACTCGCGATCCCGAGGACATAGACCTGTCCTGGCAACTCGGCCCCTACCGCTTCGATCTGCCGTTCCTGGCTTCAGCCATGGACGGTGTGGTCGACCCGGAAATGGCCGTGCTTGTAGGGAAGCTCGGGGGCCTTGGCGTACTGAACCTGGAGGGCCTGCAGACGAGGTACGAGGACCCCGGCCCGGTACTGGAGGAGATCGCGTCCTTCCCGAAGGAAGAGGCGACCAGGGGCATCCAGCGATTGTACCGGGAGCCGATAAAACCCGAACTCATCGGACGGCGCATCCGGCAGATCAAGGAGTCCGGCGTGGTCACGGCCGCCTCACTCACCCCGCAGAGGGTCGAGGAATTCCACCGGCACGCGCTGGAGGCGGGGCTGGACATCCTGGTGATACAGGGGACGGTCGTGAGCGCGGAGCACCTGAGCGAAACCTGTGAGCCGCTGGATCTCTATAAATTCATATCAGATCTACCCCTGCCTGTCGTGGTCGGCGGGTGCGCCTCGTATCACACATCTTTGCACCTGATGCGCACCGGCGCGGTCGGTGTCCTGATAGGCGTGGGGCCGGGCCACGCATGCACCACCAGGGGTGTTTTGGGCATAGGGGTTCCGCAGGCGACCGCGCTGGCGGACGCCGCCGCCGCGCGGGCCCGCATGATGGAGGAAACAGGACGCTATGTCAACGTGATCGCCGACGGCGGCATACGCACCGGAGGCGATATCGCGAAGTGCGTGGCGTGCGGCGCTGATGCCGTGATGATAGGCGCCCCGATCGCCAGGTCGAAGGAGGCGCCGGGCCTTGGTTACCACTGGGGCATGGCCACGTTCCACCCGGAGCTGCCCAGAGGCACCAGGGTCCAGGTCGGGCGGGCGGCCTCGCTCGAGGAAATACTGAAGGGTCCCGCTCACGAGAACGACGGGACTTTCAACCTATTCGGGGGCCTGAGGGTCTCGATGGCGACGACGGGTTACGCCAACCTCAAGGAATTTCAGAGGGCCGAGGTAATGGTAG
>CAZAIS010000570.1:0-1718 GCA_964485255.1 uncultured Acidimicrobiales bacterium
TGTTGCCGGATGATCATATTGAGGATAACAGCATCGCCTTCTTGGAGCTGTACATTATAAGTCTCTGTGATGAAATTTTTAACAAGATTCCAATTTCCCGAATTTTTCAAAGCTTCTACCAAAATCTTTTTAAAGTTGGCCGAATTTTGTGAAATCAGGTTTGTTTGTCCCGAATGGATGTTCTTAACAAAAATAATGCGTTTTGACAATTCCTCTATGAAAGTGAGGAATTGCATCGGGTCGGACGGTTGTTTGGGATTGCCCTTCTCATCGGTTAGCGACAGGAATGTTTCGTAGATCTGCTCCAGCTGGTCTGTATTCTTGGCAGCAATGACAACCGAAGAGGTCGTATCCAGGGGACAGAGCATGATATTTTCTAGGATCTTGCCTTTCCAGTCCTTCACATAGTCGGCCGACATATGGACCAATACCATCAGATTGTCGTTAGCCGCAGGTGATGAGAACGGTTTAATTGCCACGTTAGGATTGAATAACGACAACGTTTTGGAGGTAACAGACAACGGGGGTATATCAGTTACCGTTAATCCGGTAATTCCTTCAGGTATGATCAGGGTAGTATAGAAGTCCTTTACATAACCGTATCCCGTTACCCTGACGGCATATGTTCCGGGAACGATGTTTTTTATCTGAACTGCACCCTCGGCAGAGCTTTTCACCATATAATCATAATCCTGATTCGTGTTCTGCCGGCTCATGGTGCCTCTGGTGTTACGGACCGGGTCTGTTCCCGAACGGAGCATCTCCAGGTTTTCACGAATGCTCTTTTGGTAGGGTTTCAGGTAAGACGATAGCCATGCCGCGGCAGAAAGCAGCACCTGGTCCCGGGAACTTCCTCTGATAAACGGGATTGCACTTTTCGTTGAACTCCTGACTGCCTGGGGAGTTGTTGCAGGTTGATCGCCTATGCGTTTGAGGTAAACATCGGCATAATCCACAGGATTCCCGTCGTTGTTACTTAAGACAAGATTCAACTCGTTGTATACTGGGGTGGTGACGGATATCTGAGGTCCGTAAACCGTTCCTGCCTGACTGGTGGCATAGGCCTTTATGGTATAAGTCGTATTTTCGTCAATGTTGTTGGTGAAATCGGTTGTGAAAACCCCCGCCCCGGAACCAACCCTCCGGGGAGTGGTATTGATAACAAATCCACGGTCCGTTACTTCATGGCTGCCTTGTTTGAGCACCTCGGCAGAGACACTTATTTTATTGTATAACAATTCTTTTACTGTAACTTGGCTGATCGTGGGCAGTACCCCTTCCAGGTCCAGGAAAATCCCGTTCTGCTGGGTGCGGATGTAATGGATATCTGTATTCTTGTAAGTGTTCCACTGGTCCCACGATGGATGGTTTACGATAACTGCCGGTACGGGTTCGGTCAGCTTATTGCCGTATATGCGCAATTGTGACGACACAGCCGGAATATTTCCCCATGAGGCCGGAATGCTGCCAGTGAAATTACATTCATACAGATGGATATTGAAACGCGTCTGTGTAGTGGTCATATTGCCCAGACCTTCAGGCAGCGGTCCGGTCAGGTTGGGATTGTTGTTCATCAGGAAAGTGGCAATATTTTTCCACCCGGTAAAGATCTCATTGGGAATGGGACCCGATATCTTTGTGTCGAACATCCCAAAATTGATCAGAGCTGCCATTCCCCCCCATTCTTTGGGAATGGTACCGGAGATCTGGTTTTTGTT
>CAZAIS010000571.1:0-1711 GCA_964485255.1 uncultured Acidimicrobiales bacterium
AAGGGGACGCCGGTATCCGACGAGGTCCTCGAGGCCTGCCGCGATCACATCGAGCGGAGCCTCGGGGGGTGAATCCCATCCCGCCGACAAGGACAGAATCCCCACGGACGCCCTAGAGCCCCTTATCCCGGAGGGCTGCGAGCTTCTCCGCGTTAGACTCTTCGAGCAGCGCCGGGCACCCTTCTACGGTCGCCTTGTCCTCGGACAGTTCGGTCGCGAAAGCCATGCACGTCGCGACCCCGCATTTCCCGCAGTTCGTTCCAGGGAGGAGCTTGAGCAGGTCGAGGACCCTGGGCTTTTCCCAGGACGCGAAGCTCGGCTCGATGCCCTGTCTGTCCTCCCATATCCGGTTCACCTTGTCGACCATAGCCCTGGCGAGCCTCGCGGCCTCGTGCCTGTCGGTTATGTTGCTTATGGCGATCTCTCGCGCGCGAAGCGCGTACTTGCGGCCGCCCTCCCTGAAGACGAGCACCGGTACGGCGGGTGAGTACTGGCCTTTCTCGACCCCGGCGTTGACGTACGGCAGCACCTCGCTGATGTCCGCGTCGAGGCTCACGTTCGCAACGTAGATGGGCGACTCGAGATCGCAGGCGGGTGTCTTGACGTCCACGGTGTAATCGTCAATCAGCATGCGCTCCAACTCCTCGCCGTTCGTACCGCGTCTTCAACGCGCCCGACCGCGAACCTGCCGGGGAATTCAGTCGAACCGGCAATCCGCGCGATCACGGCTCGGCGTGCGCCGGGACGTGGGAGCCGGCGCCTAAAGCCGATCGTACGCCCGAGGCGCCCGTCATAAGTCTCGTGTACGCCCGAGCCGCCAGCCGAATGCCGCGCGTACGCCCGAGGCGCCCGGTCGCGCCACCTAGCCGTACTTGACTACTATCCCCTTGCCTCCGCCGGGGAACTCGAACGAGATGGCGTCGGGGTCGCAGACCTGCCAGCAGGCACCGCACTCCAGGCATTTCTCCTCGTAGTCTTCCGCCAGCTCTGCTTTCTTGTCCGCGAGCTTCCAGAGAAACATGGGGCAGACGACCACGCAGTTGCCGCACCCCCTGCACAGCTCGCGATCCACCGACAGGAAATCCACGTCCGGGACGTCCTTGTATACGAGTCTCGTGAAATCCCGGGTATTCATCTGCGACCCCCCTTCACTTGAGCCGCCTTCTCGTTCACGAATGGTTTCAGGAAGTATTCCATGACCAGCGGGCCGGTCACATCCGAGTAACGGTTTTCGGAGCGGGCGGCCCGCCTGGCGATAAACGGCAGGACCTTCGGCAGGATACCGCGCAGCAGGCGGGACACCTTTTCATTGGGCGGCCTCGAGGGAGGCTTCCCCAGCGCCGCCGCGAGCGGCAACAGGTCCCGGTTTATCTCGTCGACAAGCTCCGGCATGTAGGGCATCAGGAAATCGGGCAGGTTTCTCGTGCTCCAGGTATGTGACTCGGCTACGTTCAACAGCCCGTACATCGCATCGTTTATCATCGGTACGACCCACTTGCCGAGGTCGGGGTTGAAGCCTATGCCCCGGACGAAACCCTCGATCGCCGCGCCCCCGATGAATTCCTCGCCGATCGGAGAATCGCGCCAGGCGCGCTCGTACTCACCGAGGGATCGCCTCGAGACGTCGCCCCGCTCGAGGGCTTTTTTCGCGACTCGAGCCGCGAGCATGCCCGAGTACATGGCGTAGTAGACGCCCTCCGCCTCGAAGGGG
>CAZAIS010000572.1:0-1701 GCA_964485255.1 uncultured Acidimicrobiales bacterium
ATGCGCTGGGTAATGTTTACTGTGCTATGATCCATTACCAGACTTTCGGAAACGGAGACGGGCTCTTCGTTAATATGTCCGCCGATAATGGCGCTACTTGGAAAAACAAGGCGGTTGAGGTTAAAAGAAATTCCGACGCTACTGTTTTCGAGGACAGACCAGCGATTACTGTGGATAATTCCTCCGGCACGTTTAAGAATAACGTTTATGTTACCTGGACATCGCTCGAAAACGAGAATGGAAGAATTCTCTTTTCTAGAAGTGTCAACGGCGGCGCCTCTTTCGAAAACTATATTGAACTCGCAACCGGCAAGGTTCATACCACTGACGTTAAGGTTGATCAGAATGGCGCTGTTTATGTTGCTTTCTTACTGAACAACAATACTATTGTGGTTAGAAAATCAGTGGATGGCGGGCTCTCTTTCGGTGCACCGGTTACCGCGGCAACTTTTGAGCATTCGGGCATTGCTTATAACAATACATTCCTCCTGAAGCAGAATGGAACCACCGGCGTGAAAGTAAGAAGCTTCCCCACACTCGCACTTCTGAATAATCATGTTTATATCTGCTACTCTGCAAAGAATGCAGGCGATCTTTCCGATATCTTCATGGTTAAATCACTGGATGGCGGCGCAACCTTCAGCGCTCCGGTGAAGATCAATAACGATAATACTGGCTCCGACCAGTTCATGCCAAGGGCTGATGTCAGGGATGGAAAATTATATATTACCTGGCTTGATTCCCGCGATGATGCAAATAATGTGACTATCGCTGCTTATCTCGGCGTTTCGGAAGATGCCGGCGCCTCGTTTACTAACAGACGCCTCGCTACTCAGGATTTTAATCCTTCTTCTATTTTACTGAAAAATTATATCGGCGATTATATCGGTCTGGCTGTTGGCAGGGAAAATATAATTTCCGTCTGGACAGACGGCAGAAATAATCTGTTCGATGTTTACGCCGGAATTATTAAAATGAATCCGACCTCGGTCGATAATCCCGCTGTTGCAGGCGAATTCACTCTCAACCAGAACTATCCGAATCCCTTCAACCCCTCCACGGTTATTTCTTATTCCGTCCCCGCTGAAAATCAGGTGACTATTAAATTATACGATATCAGTGGGAAGGAGATTGCAAATCTCTTTAACGGTTTTGTTGGCGCCGGTTCGCATAGTTTTAATTTTGACGCAAAAGGTTTAAGGCTTGATTTAGCCAGCGGTACCTACGTTGTGAAAGTACAGTATGGTGAGATTATGAAGTCGATTAAAATGTCGTTTGTTAAATAATCAATTTACATAGAATTTTTACAACGGAGTACAGATGAGAAAACAGTTTCTTTCCCTTTTTCTACTTATTGCTGTATCAGGTTTGAGTTTCGCACAGTTGAAGGATGATGATTCAACCCCTTACTGGTCAAAAATCAAACAGGATGTTAAACAACCTGAGATGCAAACAGATTATATCTACACCCCCTCGCCGCAGGTTATTAGAAAATATCAGATTTTCGGTACTGAGGCAATTGTATATCCCAACGTTCGCCCAAAGCCTACTACCAATACCACCCAGTCCGAAATGAGCATTGATATCCACCCGACTAATCCGGATATCATTTTCGGAAGCGCAAACGCAACTCCGTGGCCTGTTGCCGGTATTTATGGCACCGGGGTTTACTGGACTACCAACGGAGGTACTGCCTGGTCC
>CAZAIS010000573.1:0-1686 GCA_964485255.1 uncultured Acidimicrobiales bacterium
CATCCCCAACTGGAAACTGCCGCAGATAATCGAAACGAGCGACGCAGTGGTGGCGATGGACGAGCTTTGCACTGGAATAAGGTACTTCCGCAACCTTGTTGACGAGGAAACGCAAGGTATGGACGAGATGCTTGACGCAATCGCAGACCGCTACCTGGATATAGACTGCGCTGTATTCACTCCCAACGAGGAGCGCACCGCCCATATTCTGGAGCTGGCGCGCGACTACGACATCGATGCGGTGGTGTACTACACATTGCAG
The DNA here is from genome assembly GCA_964485255.1 of uncultured Acidimicrobiales bacterium. Lineage (GTDB taxonomy): Bacteria > Actinomycetota > Geothermincolia > Fen-727 > Anoxymicrobiaceae > CAZEJS01. Next base: position 263 of record CAZAIS010000573.1, read on the forward strand.
TTCTGCGACCCTTACTCGGTCGAGTCCTACAAGGTTCAGAAGGCCTTGGAGGAGGCAGGCCTCCCGTTGCTCTACTTGGAGACGGACTACAGCCCCGGTGATGTAGGCCAGCTCAAGGTGCGCGTCGAGGCCCTCTTGGAGATGGTTCGGCAGAATGCCTGACCTGGAGGCGCTCCCACCAGATGCAGGCAACGAATGTAAATCAGCGCATTTGGGTAGCGTTATCATAGCCGGGAGAGTGGTTGAAGCTCCATGGAAGATGTGAGACTTACCGGACATACCTCGGGCGCCGGATGAGCTTCGAAGGTGGGTCCGGGCGACCTTGAGAGGGTACTGGCCGAGCTGCCGAAGGAAGACGCCCCAGAGCTACTGTCCTCAGTCGAGAGCGGGGAGGATGCGGGGGTCTTCCTGATAGAAGAGGACCTGGCGCTGGTACAGACCGTGGACTTCTTTCCCCCGATAGTCGATGACCCCTACACCTTCGGACAGATAGCGGCAGCAAACGCGCTCAGCGACGTGTACGCCATGGGCGGCAAGCCGCTAACCGCAATGAACCTGGTCGCTTTTCCATGCTCTTTGGGGCTGGATGTCCTCAAGCGCATACTTCAGGGCGGGATAGAGAAAGTGCACGAGGCCGGAGCGGTGATGGTCGGGGGCCACACCATTGAGGACGCCGAGCCGAAATACGGCCTATCGGTGACCGGTACGGTTAAGCCTTCCGAGATGTGGTGCGTGGGGGGTTCGAGGCCGGGCGACTCACTCGTGCTGACCAAGCCGATAGGCACCGGGATACTGGCAACTGCCCTCAAGGGCGGGTTCATGGAAGAGAGCGAGATGGCAAAAGCGGTACACTCCATGTGCGAGCTGAACATGTCGGCAGCCGAGGTGATGAAGGGCTACGACGTGCGCGCTTGTACCGATATAACCGGATTCGGGCTGATAGGGCACCTTTTCGACATGCTCAAGGCGGGAGAAGCAGGTTTCGAAATCATCGCGGATGAGGTGCCCCTCTTCGAACGGACCGTCGAGATGGCCTCGTTCGGAATGATGCCCGCAGGACTGTACCGGAACAGGGAGTTCGTCGGCGGGGCGGCACGTAAAGGCTCAGGCATAGATGACGATCAGTTCGACCTGCTATTCGACCCCCAGACCTCAGGCGGGTTGCTCTTCGCGATCGGACGCCGTGAAGCGGACCGAGTTGTCGAGGAGTTGCATGCGCGGGGTTGTACAGCCGCCGCCGTGATAGGCACCGTGTCCGGGTCAAAGGACGGGGGAATACTGGTTACCTGAAGGAGGATTGATCCTGGTGGAGTTTGATATCGACGCGAGGGGGCTTACCTGCCCGAAGCCGGTCATCAAGACAAAGGAGGCGCTCGCCGAGCGCGGGGGGCCGTTTGTGGTACTGGTGGACAACGATGCGGCAC
>CAZAIS010000574.1:0-1669 GCA_964485255.1 uncultured Acidimicrobiales bacterium
CGGTTTCAGGTATTCATGCATAGGATGGACAGCGGCAGAGGTTGATCCGTCATCAAAATCCCAGCTGAAGGTTTCTCCGTCGATCGTTTTATTTTCGAATGTCAGTGAATTGTTCATCTGAATCCAGGTGAAATCAGCCACCGGTTTTGGCATCAGTTTTCCTGTCACCCTGTACTGGATATCCCCTCCGTACTTCTGGAATCCGAGGTGGAACTTTCCTTTTGAAACCATTTTTCCGAAACGGGCCCCGAAATCACCAAATTCGAGATATTGCCCTCCGATTTCACTGATAGAGTCCCTGAGCCTGACATTTCCATTCTGGATGCCTTTCTTTTCAACCTGAAACGAGAGATAACCATTTTCTTTGGCCTCCAGGGTAAACCAATCCCAGTCGTCGGTTCCGAGGCCCGGTTTATAATATCCCAGTAACCCGTTGATCGTATCGTTCAGGCTTTTTTGAACTGCGAGATGGATTGAGTCATTCGGTTCCTGGTCTTCGCCCCAGAGGGGAGGATTTAATTTGATATCGATTTTATAATCAAGCACCGATGATCCTCCCGAAATCTGGAAATAATATGGACCGGCCAATACGGGATAACTCCACGATGAACCTTTTTCAGTGGATTCATTGTAATCAAAATAGAAGTTGGAAATTTCGGGATTCCCGGGTTTGATGGCATCCCGGAAACGAATCCAGCTGTTCCCCGGACCTTTCTTAAAAATGGTAAGGGATAGAATCCCTCCCTGAGGGATATCGATTTTGTACCAGTCGTCCCAGTCATAATCTTTCCCCGGATTGTAATAATGAAGATTTCCGGTGACCGTTCCGTTCACCGTTATGACTGTCGCTTTGGAAAGGGAGTCGTTTGATTCCTTGTCTTCAGGATAGGCAGGATCCACCAGGGTTGATTCCATTTTGTAATCAACGACATTCCCGCCCCCCTCCATCCTGAAATAATAAGTGCCCGCAAGTACGGGAAAACTCCATTGCCTTCCTTCAGCAGGAGATTCAGAGTAATCAAAATAGAAATTTGAGATTTCCGGAAGTCCCTTTTTGGCCCCGTCCAGAAAGCGGAACCATGTATTTCCCGGCCCCTTTTTATGGATTTTCAGCTTCAGGATTCCCCCCCTGGTAATATCAATCCTGTACCAGTCGATCCAGTCATATCCTTTCCCCGGGTTGTAATAGTGGACATTCCCGCTGACCGTTCCGTTTTCACTCATTATGATTGCCTGGGTAACCGTATCGTTTGGTTCCGTGTCTTCCATGAATGCCGGCGCTGCCAGTGAAGCTTCCAGTTTGTAATCAAGGACACCTCCACCCCCTTCAAATTTCAGGTAATAGGTACCTTTGAGAACGGGAAAACTCCACTTGTCACCATCGGCAGATGTTTCGGTATATCCGAAGTAATAATTTGAAATCTCCGGGAGTTCATTTTTTGCACCGTCGAGAAAGTGAATCCAGGTATTCCCCGGACCTTTTTTATGGATTTTCAGGTTCAGGATTCCTCCCTTTGTAATATCAATCCTGTACCAGTCGATCCAGTCGGTTCCTTTCCCCGGGTTGTAATAATGGACATTCCCGCTGACCGTTCCGTTTTCATCCATTCTGATTGCCCGGGTAATTGTGTCGTTGGGTTCGGCATCTTCGGGAAATGAGGGATCGGCA
>CAZAIS010000575.1:0-1665 GCA_964485255.1 uncultured Acidimicrobiales bacterium
AGAAAGCCGGCGCCGCGCCCGCGCCCGATAGGCGCCGCGGGCGGTATGCTAGACTCGGACGGTAGAGGGTGAAACCCGCGAGCAGGTGGTTGACGACGTGAACGAGCACGTAATCGGGGTCGATTTCGGGACCGACTCTGTCAGGTCCGTGGTCGTTGACGCGAGGACCGGTGAACCGGTGGCGCAGGCGGCGTCCGGGTACCGGCGGTGGGCGGAAGGCCGGTACTGCGACCCGAGGGAGAACCGCTTCCGCCAGCACCCGCGCGACTACATCGAGAGCCTGGAGGAGGCCGTCACCGGGGCCCTGGCCGCGAGCCCGCCGGGAACCGCGAAATCGGTCGTGGGAATCTCCGCGGATACCACCGGGTCAACCCCGGGCCCCCTGGACGCCCACGGCGTCCCGCTCGCGCTCCACCCCCGGTTCGACGAAAACCCCAACGCCATGTTCATCCTCTGGAAGGACCATACGGCCATCGAGGAATCGGTGGAGATCACCCGGGCGGCCGGGTCGTGGGGCGGTGACGACTACACCGTGTACTCGGGCGGGACTTACTCGGCGGAGTGGTTCTGGTCGAAGGTACTGCACGTCATGCGCGTCGACGCGCGGGTGGGTGAGGCGGCCTTCTCGTGGGCCGAGCACTGTGACTGGATACCCGCCCTGCTGACCGGCAACCGGGATGCGCGGGGGTTCAAGCGCAGCCGGTGCGCGGCGGGGCACAAGGCCATGTGGAACGAGTCCCACGGGGGGCTGCCGTGCGAGGAGTTCCTCGTCGGCATCGACGGGAGGCTTGCCGGCCTTCGTTCGCGCCTCTACAACGATACCGTCACAGCCGACTTCCCGGCGGGGACGCTGTGTGCCGAGTGGGCCGAAAGGCTCGGGCTGACGAGCCGCGTGGTCGTCGGCGCGGGCGCCATCGACGCCCACTTCGGCGCCGTCGGTGCCGGGATCGAACCCTACGTTCTTACCAAGGTGATCGGCACGTCGACGTGCGACATGCTGATCGCTCCGCCCGGCGAGATGAAGGGCGGACCCGTCAGGGGAATATGCGGGCAGGTGGACGGGTCCATCGTGCCGGGGATGATCGGGATGGAAGCGGGCCAATCGGCGTTCGGCGACGCCTACGCGTGGTTCGCCGGTCTGCTGGCATGGGGAGCACGGGCCTCGGGTGCCGCAAAGGGCGCGGTGGACGTAGAGCGCCTGATCGAACGGTTGATCGCCGACGCGCCGGACCCCAGACGGGGGGACTCGGAAGTGCTCGCCCTCGACTGGATCAACGGGCGGCGCACGCCCGACGCGGACCAGTCCCTCAAGGGAGCGCTCACCGGGCTCAGCCTGGGAACGGACCCCCCCGAGATATTCCGCGCGCTCGTTGACGCGACGGCTTACGGAGCGAGGAGCATCGTCGAGAGATTCGTCTCTGAGGGCGTGCCGATAAAGCGGGTTATCGCCCTGGGCGGCATACCCCGCAAGGCGCCCCTGGTAATGCAGACGCTTGCCGACGTTTTGGACATGCCTGTAGAGGTGTCGGCCTCCGAGCAGGCATGCGCCCTCGGGGCCGCGATGTTCGCGGCGACCGCGAGCGGGTTCTACGACGGCGTGTTCGAGGCGCAGAAGGCCATGGGACCGGGGTTCGACTTCGAGTACCGCCCGTCGGCGCGAGAGGT
>CAZAIS010000576.1:0-1663 GCA_964485255.1 uncultured Acidimicrobiales bacterium
CCCGAACATCCATGGACAGAAGATGAGACCGTTGCTTCCCGGCTCGGCCTCGGCGGCCACGTCGTTGAGATAGTCGAATACGTCGCGGCCCTCGCCGTAGTCGACGTCTGTGGGCGCGAGGTTCTCGCAGAACCACTTGAAGCACGCCGCCGCGCTCTCGGTCTCCGAGAGCAGCAGGAACCTGGATGGATCCGCCGAGGCTATGCTCACGATCCCCTTGCGCCCGTCGTTCATGGCCTTATTCATGGTGACGGCGATCCACCCCGAGGAGCCGATGTATACGTGGCCCTGGCCGTCCAGCACGGCGCCCGAGCCGACGGTCGCGCTCGGGACGTCGCCGGTCCCGACGAACACGGGGATCCCGGGACGCAGGTTCATCTCGGACGCGGCGGCCTCCCCCAGTCCGCCGGCCTTGTCCGCGGAGGCCGCCGCCCGGGGCATCTTCTCCCGGTCGAGCCTGAATAGCCTGAAAAGAGTGTCGTCCCAATCCTTCTTCTTGAAGTTGAACATGCCGGTGCCCGAGGCGGCCGCGTAGTCGTAGACGTACTCCCCGCAGCACCGGCCGACCAGGTAGCTGTTCACCTCGAGAATCCTGTGAGTCGCGGCGTAGACGTCCGGCTCGTGCTGCCTGAGCCACATCAGCTTGGGAATCACGTCTTTTCCAGTCGGCAGTCCTCCCGCGACGGCCAGCAGGACCGTCTTGGTGAGACGCCTTACTATCTTGTCCGCCTGCTCCTGGGCGCGCCCGTCCAGCCATATTATCGCCGGCCGCAAGGGAACTCCCTCTCGGTCAACGGGCAGGACCCCTATCATTTGCGTCGAGAATATGATCCCGGCGATACTGTCCGCTCCGACGTCGGATTCCTTCATGACCTCGCGGGTCGACGCGGTTACCGCGGTCCACCACGCCTCGGGGTCCTGCTCCGCCCAGTGTTCCCTCGGGTAATCGGTCGGGTAAGGATGAAACCGGCTCGCGATGATTTTTCCTCGCGTGTCGGTCAGGGCCGCCTTGCTGCCGCCGGTTCCCACGTCGTGCGCGATGATATACTTCTGTTCAGACACTCCCGTCCTCCAGTGGTACGATGCGGCCGGATCGCCCGGCTGCCGGATCCGGGTCACGGATCCGCCGGCTCATCGCCGTCGCCCCGGTATTATACACCGTGGTCGAAAGCCCTTCGTGCGGCGGCGACAAGCACCGCGGGCCCGGCCTTCCGTCCTCGGCGATCGCGTATCCCGACGCGTTCGGGAACAAACTCGGAATCGCCGCATTCTAGTAGAATTAGACCGTAGAGGGCCGGCCTTTCCGCCGGCCTTCCGGGGCACCCGAACGAATGGAGAACAATTGCACTGGACGACCCACGTAGTCACCGGAGCCGCCGTGGGATACCTCCTCGGCAGCCCGCTGCCGGCGGCCGCCGCAGGCTTCGCCGGTCACCTGCTCCTGGACACGTTTCCCCACCACGACCCCGAGGGGCAGGTGCCGTACGTGCTGGACTCGCTGGCCGGTCTCGCGGTTATCGCCGCTATCGCGAAGAGCCGGTCGATGAGGAGAGCCGACCCCCGTCGCGCGGCACTGTGGGGAGCTGTGGGCGCCGGGCTCCCCGACGTGGAACTCCTGGCCAAACTCTTCGCCACTGTCGAGCGGGAAGATTACCACTTCCCA
>CAZAIS010000577.1:0-1646 GCA_964485255.1 uncultured Acidimicrobiales bacterium
GGCTGCCTATCCCTACCTAAAGGAGCGCCGGGGCCTTTGTCGATAACTGCTCTGGCGGTGCCTGCCTTTCACAGGAGACCATTTGAGAGTAGTGCTATACAAGAAGATGCTGCGGGACATGGCGGCGCACCGCGCCCAGATCGCGGCGGTGCTTGTTATCATAATCCTCGGGACCCTCATCTTCACCACGCTGCTGATGCTGCCCCGCTCGCTCCAGGAGAGGCTCGACGCCATCTTCCGGCGTACGTCGTACGAGTCCTTCAAGGTGCAGGTGACCGGGGCGCCGGAGTCGGCCGCGGCCGAGCTGGAAGCGATGGATAACATCGAGTCCGTGCAGGGTTCCATCGAGAGGGAAGCCTCCGCCGCCGTGAGGGGACGCGAGCTCACGGTGCGGGTCGTCTCACTTCCCGATGAGGGCAGGCCGGCCGTCAACGACCTGCTCATGGAGAACGGCTCTTACCCCGGGACCGGTGCCGGGGAATGCGTGGTGGAGCGACACCTCGCAGAGGAGTTCGGCCTCGAGCCGGGCGACGTGTTCTCGCTCATCCTCGGCGGGCGCCGGCTGCCGATGCGGGTCGCCGGTTCCGCCACGCACCCCCGCTACATAAGGCTGGTGTCCGACCAGGGAACCTTCCTCAGCAGCCCGTCCCGGTTCGGGGTCGTGTTCATGAGACGGAAGGAGGTGTCGCGCCTCTTCGACACGTCCGGCTACAACGTGTTGGCGGCACGCGTGAACAACGAGGCTGACAACGCTGGTGCCATGGCGGGGGCCGTCGCCGCGCTACAGGAGTACGGCGTGACAGGCGCCAACACAGGCGACGAGGAGCAGAGCACCCGGCTGCTGGAGATGGACATCAACAACATGCGGAGCACGTCCTTTTTCTTCGTCCTCGTCTTCCTCTGGGTCTCTTCCCTGGCGATCTACATGACGATAGCGAGGATCATCTATACCGAGCGGAGGCAGATCGGGACCGCGAGGGCCCTCGGGTACTCGAGAGGCTCTGTGGTCCGGCATTACCTCGGCTACGGTGTCGCGCTCGGCCTGGTGGGCGGAGCCCTGGGGGCGGCCGGGGCGCTCGTGGCGAGTGGAGCGCTTGAGCGGGCATACGCGGGCACGCTCGGGCTGCCCTCCGCGGGCGCGAGCCCGCTGTCGGTGGACCTGGTGGCCGCGGGCCTCGTCCTGGCCGTTATACTGGCCGGCCTGGGAGCGTCCGTTCCGGCGGTCGCTTCGGCGAGGATCGCACCGGCTGCGGCGATGAGGGTAGACGCCGGCGTCAACCTCCGCGGGCGCGCGGGGCGCGGTGGCGGGCGGTCGAGGAACCCGGGGCGGCGCCCGGCCCCGCTCCGCCTTGCATTAAGAAACATGTCGCGAAACCGGAGGAGGACCGTCCTCACGCTGGTGGGACTCGTCCTGACCCTCGGGACGCTGGTAACGGTCGAGGGGGCACTGGGTTCGATCGACTTCGTCCTGTACAAGCAGTACCGGCAGGTCTTCAGGTGGGACGTCGCGGCGACACTCTCGGGGCTCGCCCCCGGCGGCCTGCTGGAGGAAGTCGACGGGATGGAGGGCGTCCGCGGCGTCGAGCCCGCGATAGCTACCCCGGCACTGCTCGGGTCGGCGGGGCACTCCGCTGACGTCTTCTTGC
>CAZAIS010000578.1:0-1644 GCA_964485255.1 uncultured Acidimicrobiales bacterium
TCATCGTGGGCATGGACTGGACGGACCTGGACGCCTGCAAGGACCTCCAGAAGCGCATCGAAGGCGAACCCTATATCTTCAGCTCCCGCTTCTACGACGGCTTCCAGATGACGGCCGCGCTCCATTCCCTGTCAATGCTGATCACCTCGCGGTATCACGCCAGGGTGCTATCCATGACCGGGGGCGTGCCCTCTATCGCCGTTTCCCTCGACGAGCGGCTCTATAACATCTACGACGAGTGCGCTCAGCTCGACGACTACTACCTCAAGACCGATGAGCCCGCCCTTGGAGACAAGCTCCTGCCGATGATGGAAAAGATCTGGGACAACCGCGAGCAGGTCTCCTCGGACATCCGCTCTCAAGTGCCCAGATACCTCAGGCAGGTCGCCGACATGGGCAAGTTCTTCCGCGGTTACACCACCGAGCAATTCGACGGAATCGAGCTCGCGGCCGAGCCGTCGGACTGGCTCGGCTACCTGCCGGAACTGCACGGGGGCCTTAAGGCCATAGTCGAGGAATCCGGGTAACCGGCCCGCGGGCGGCGGGAGAAGGAGGTCGGGATGGTAGCTGACGTGATCGTAATAGGTGGCGGTTGGGGCGGTCTGACCACGGGCGCCATCCTCGCCCACAACGGGCTGGAAGTGGAACTGCTCGAGGCGACGGGTCACCTGGGCGGCCGCTCGGCCTACGATCGCAAGGACGGCTTTATAGTCGATTACGGGATTCATATCAACGGCTACGAGTCCGCCGGACCGGCCGCCAGGGCACTGCGAGAGATAGGTCACGAGATAGAGTTCCTGCACTACGGCAAACCCCTCCTCTACGTGGACGACGAGTTCACGAGGCTGCCTACCGGAACGGGCTCGTTCCTCGGGTCCAGGAAGATCTCGCACGCCGACAAGCTCATCATCGGGCACGGCATCAGGAGGCTGTTCGTGGCCAGGACCGACAGGATCGCCGATACTCCCCTCGGCGAACACATCCCCGGCCGCGACAGGAAAGCCGTGAGGGACTTTTACGGCATACTCTCCTCGGTCGGGCTTATAACGCCCGACATCGAAACGGCCAGCTCCGGGGAGTTCACCAAGTTCCTGAGGCGGGCCATGACGGCCAGGCACCAGGTCTCCTACCCGGTCGGCGGCTGCTCCCAGATCAACGACGCGCTGGAGGGCGGGATCCGTAAATCGGGGCGGATATCCCTGAACAGCAGGGTCAGGTTCCTCGACATACGGAACGGGAAGGTAGCCTCCGTCAAGGTCCACGACGATGAGCTCAAGGCCGCGGCGGTCGTGCTGGCGGTCCCCGTGCAGAAGCTCCCCGGGCTGGTGGGCGATGCCCTCGGCGACGAGTACAAGCAGAAGTGCGCTTCCCTGGTCCCGACCGCGGGCATATCGATAGACCTTTGCCTCGACAGGATGGTCAGCGACATCGACAGCTTCTTCATCACCGCAGACCCGATCAGCATGGGCCAGTTCACCTCGAATATCGACCCCAGCACCGCGCCGGGCGGCAAGCAACTCGCGACTTTCTTCTATCCCCTGCCTCTGGAGGTCCTGGAGGACCGGCGGCGCGCGGATGTCGAGCACAAGCGTTTCGTCGAACTGATCGAGAGGATGTTCCCCGGGATATTCGACCGATCAGTTC
>CAZAIS010000579.1:0-1644 GCA_964485255.1 uncultured Acidimicrobiales bacterium
AATACAGCCTTTCGCGCGGTCTTCCTCCCCGTAGAAACGGAGCATGCCGGTGTCAAAATCATGCAGGATGGCGCCCGCCAGCTCCTCGACGCGCCCTGAAACGGAGATGACGCTGAAGTTGCCCCCTCCAAGGTAGAAAGCGTCGCCTCGCTCGTCACCGAACCTCGTGAGCGCGTCCGTTATCAGCCTCGAGGTGAATCCCAGCGCCTCCTCGGAACGTTCGACCCCGTACACCTCGCGGAGAGGCCGAAGGCCGTTCACGGAGATCAACATGTAGGCGAACCTCCGGCCCGAGAGTACGCTTTCCCTCAGAGCGTCATCGGACTGTATGTTGCCCGGGAGCCCCGTCACGGGGTCGGTCGTGTACCTGCGCGAGGCACGGGCAAGGTTCATGTTTATGTGCTCAACGAGATCCTCGAAGTCAAAGGGCTTTGTTATGTAGTCGTCGGCACCGGCCTCCAGGCCGGCCAGCTTGCTCTCGACTTCGGTCCTCGCTGTCAGAAGGATGATCGGGGTGTTTCTGGTTTCGCGGTTTGCCTTGAGCTGCCGGCAGATCTCGTAACCGTCCAAGTCGGGTATCATCACGTCACAGACTATGATGTCGAACCTGCCCTCGCGAGCCATGGCAAGGCCGGTCGTCCCGTTGAACGCAATCTCGACCTCGAATGTCTCGATCCGGAGGTTGATGGCGATTATCTCCGCGACCGTCTTCTCGTCTTCAATGACAAGGACCCGCTCAAGCACCTTCGCCCCCGGTCTCCACGGCGCCGGCCGCCTGGCCCGCCGCGCCGGCAAGCGGTATTGTGAAAATCACCGTCGTGCCCTTGCCCTCCTCGCTCTCGGCCCATATCCTTCCGCCGTGGGCCTCGACGATAGACCTGGTAACGAAGAGCCCGAGGCCCGATCCGCGCACGCCCCCTCCTCCGGCGACCCCGGCACGGTGGTACTTGTCGAATACATGAGAGAGCTGCTCCCTGGGGATGCCGATGCCCTGGTCCGCCACCGACACCAGCGACTTTTCCTTGAGGCGCCTGACGGAGATCCTGATCTCGCTTCCGGGCGGGGAATACTTGAGGGCGTTGCCGAGGAGGTTAAGCATGACCTGCTCGATCTTGGGTGCTTCCGCGCGGACCGGCTCCATGTCCGGCTCGATGTCCAGCACTATCGCGTGGTCCGCGGACTGCGATTCGATCCGCGCAACGACCCCGCTTATAAGCCCGGGCAGGTTGAGCGAGGTCGGCTTGAGGTCGAGCCTGCCCGCCTCGATGCGCGAGAGGTCGAGGATATCGTTGATCAGCCTGGTCATCCTCTCGGTTTCCTTCGATATTACTTCGATAAAACTCGAGCGCGTATCCTCGTCGAACTGTACGTCACGGCGCTGCAGGGTGTCGACGTACGCCTTGATGGACGTCAGGGGCGTGCGCAGCTCGTGGGACACCATCGAAACGAAATCGCTGCGTGACTGCTCAACCTGGTGAAGACCCGTCACGTCGTGCAGCACGGCCACGACCCCCGATTTGCCCGGGGACAGCTCCTTGATCGGGACGCATGATACCTCCATGTGACGCCCGGAGGACAGGACGACCGTATCGTTGAAGACCGGGGAGCCGTCATCGATAACCCTGCGGATGAGACGCGCCAGGT
>CAZAIS010000580.1:0-1637 GCA_964485255.1 uncultured Acidimicrobiales bacterium
GCGTGGATCATGAGCCCGCGACAGATGTAAATGCCAACGTGTCCGTGCCGGTTGAAGAAAAGCAGGTCCGCCGCCTCGTACCTGCCGCCGGAGACCTCCTCGCCCTCATTGACCTGGTCGTAAGTGACCCGAGGCAGCCTTATGCCGGCCCCGGCGAAGCAGTGTTGCACGAGGCCGCTGCAATCCCATGAATCGGGGCCGTTGCCGCCCCAGGCATACTTCTTTCCCAGTTCGCGTAGCGCGCGATCAAGCACCTCGATCCTCCGGGGGTCACCGGGGCCGGACCTCACGCGTGACATCGCGTCCTGAAGCTCCGCCTGGGAGACCTCGGGAGCGGGACCGGTCCGCGAGGCCGCCGGCACTGTCGATACCGCGGTCCACCTGCCGATCATCGAACGGGCTACGAAGATGCTCGAGACGCCTATCAGGAGAGCAAGCCCGGCGTAGGTCAGCCGCGAGGTCTTCATTGCTGCCACCCCTGTGTCGCCTCCCCTCCGGCAGGGGTTGCGTTCAGTTCTCTCGGCCCGCTCCTGCCGGACAGGTAGACCTCCATTACGGTCAAGACGATCGCGAAAGCCCCGATCGTGAGCATGAGGCCCGTATAACGATCGGACATGATCGACAACGGGAAGAACCCGAGGAAGATCAGGACACCGGAAAGGCCCGCGGTGAGGGAGTATTTCGCCCCGTAGAAGCGCCAGAGAAAGACAAGTATGGTCCCACCACCGAGGAGAAGCGAGACGATGCAGGCCGCCTGGAGGTTCCAGACCGTGGTCATATACGAGGCAAGCGGGAAAACCAGGAAGAAGACGATCGCGACAAGAAACGTCGCCACGGTGTCGGCTTCCTCGTCGTTGAAGTAGTGGAATACGAGCATGAGCGCGAGAAACCCGGCGAGCATCAGGGGCGCGAACCTGTTGAGCCTCACCAGGTCAGTCGCCTGGTCGGGATGCTGTGGTAGGACCAGGCCAACGTCGAAGTCCGTTACGACATTCCGGAACTTCCATCTCAACGCGGGAGTCCCGTCGGGGAGTGTCTCCTTGGCGGTCGGCGCCATCGTAGAAACGGGGTAATCGAGGAGTTGCCTTGTAGAAACCCCGGCCGTGAGGTCGAAACTCTCGAGCGACTGTCCCTTGGGCAATCGATAGATGAAGTCGTCCATGCCCCTAATCTTGTAGGCGACGTGTATGGAGCGCGTGCCGGCGGCGGGAACGGGGCAGGCAAGCGATATTCCTTTCGAGGATATGGATGACGCGATGGCCTGTCCCTGTTCGTCTCTGGCCACCACTTCCGTAAAGAGCTGCCCGTTTTTCGGGAAGGGGAGCGCGAACGAGGCTGTGGCCGCGGTGCCGGGGTTTCTGAAGCTGTAGGCGACGTCGAGGTCCGCCATGTAACCCGTGAGGTACACGAGCCCTCTCTTGCGGTAGTCCATCTTGATCAGGACCTTGCCGGCGATGGACGTGACAGGCAGCACGGACCCGTTCTCGAGCGTGATGGCCGGGCTCTCCTGGACAATGCTGCCGCCCCATATCTTCGATGCGGCCGACCTTCCTTCGAGGACGGCCGTGGCCGTCCGCGTCTGGATTCTCCTGGCGATCAGAAGCCATCCCCCCGTCAGGACAACAAGCAGCACCAGA
>CAZAIS010000581.1:0-1633 GCA_964485255.1 uncultured Acidimicrobiales bacterium
CCCCCGCCCAGGCGTGGGAGATCGAGTCGACCAGGAGGACTTCGTAGCCGGCCTTCTCGGCCGCCTCGATCGCTTCCACGTACTTGGCGACCGTGTAGGGCGGCTCGATGTCTAGGACGTCGAAGGCGATCCCGGCCAGAGGCCCCTTGTCCATGTCCGCATAGAGGGAAGCGGACTTGTTCTCGCTGTCCACGACCGCGATCTTCTTGCCGATCGCGGCCGCGATGATGAGCCCGCTGAATGTCTTCCCGGATCCAGAGGGACCGGTCAGGGCGATCTTCAGCGTGGCCTGGGTGCGTTCTGCTTTCTTGAAGGTCATTGGATTCTCCTGTCCTTAAAAGGGGATGCCGTCGTCGCCGCCCCCGTCCTCGGGGAAGTCCTCGGGTGTTGCCGTGGCGGCCGGCTTCGCGGCAACGGCCGCGGGGGCGCCGGAGGCGGGCTTGGGCGGGTTGAGGTAGATGATGTAGTCCGGCTGGTTCTCCTTTTCCTTGAAGCCGTTCCTGAACATCACCAGGTTGATGTCCGGCGATAGGCCGCCGTGGATGACGATGGAGACGAACTCCTTCGTCCCGTCCTGCGAGGTCTTGCTCCAGCCGACCCCGACTTTCTTCTTTTGGTTCGTCATGCTCTCCTTTTTCCTTTCAGGCCCCTTGACATCAGCATCGACCGGGTCTACGATCAGACCGTCAGCCGGTCATCAGGGCCGGTTCCGTTGGTTTCTCTCCCCGCTCTGCCAAGCGGGGAACCTTTGTCCAAGCTGTCGGCTTCTTCTGGCTTTTCCTCCTTTTCCTTGATATCCGCGCATGTCGCGCAGAAGCCGCCTATCGTCTCTCCCTTCGGGAAGGTCAGGCGGCATCCGTAGCACTTCACGAATTCGACCTTGGGCTCTTCGAGATCCTCCGCTTCGTCCTCGGCTTCCGGCTCTTCTTCGGGCTCGGGCATGGAATGGCGATGGATCGGTTTGAACTCCGCCGGGAACGACTCCCGGAGGTACTCGATGCTTTCCCCGTAGCGGTCCTCGTAATCGGCGGCGCGGCTCACGGTCATTCCACGTCGTAGGAATCAACCAGGTGCTCGCCCTGGGCGTCCTCGATGAACCAGCCGCCGTTGCCGAGGCAGAGCGTCACGCCGAGGGCGTCGTTCTTGACCTCGACGATCAGCACTCCGCCGCCGCTGTCGACGAGCGTGCCGCCCACCAGCCCGGCGACCGTCGCCGCGATCTTCTCGTTCACGTCAGTCCTCCTTTTCGAATTTCTTGATCTTCTCTTCGAGGGCCCGGATCCGGGCCTCGTGGTCTTCCTGCACGGAGACGAACGTCCTCCGCTGCCGCCAAGCCGCCTTTCGGTGTTCGGTACTCTTGAACTCCTGCCACCACCGCTTGGCAGTGAATATCTCGCCGCAGCCACACGCGCATTTCCGGCCGGCGAAAGGGGTGTCCGGCGTCGGGGCAGGGCGATGCGTCCGGAACGCATCAGGACGCATTTGGGGAGCCTTCCGGCCTGTCCTGGGAGTCATCCTGCGACCCCTTCTTCTGCCTTCGGGCCAAGGACCTCGACCTCCCGCTCGAAGTCCGTGGTGATCGGTCCCAGGAGGGGGTCTTCCTTGTCGAGCCGAATGACGGCCAGGAGCCCCT
>CAZAIS010000582.1:0-1630 GCA_964485255.1 uncultured Acidimicrobiales bacterium
ACAGGATTGACAAGATTATTGTATTGGGATTAATAATTATGCAAAAAGAATCAAGTACGCCCAGGTAAATTTTAAGATTTACAATCTACAATCTACAATCTACAATCTACAATCACTTCTCCTGGTCTTGTTTGTCTTTTTGTTCGGCAAATTTAGGGTAGAGGATTTTCATACAGGTAGGACAGATACCGTGCGAGAATTTGACATTTTTTAATCGGTTAGTTATATAGAGTTCGGGATCGATCCAGTTATGCTCGGGCGTGCTTTCATCGCGGATTTTTTTACAATTGGCACAGATCGGGATGAAATTTCCGAGATGTTCGGTCTGGTGTAAAGTTTCCAATAAAGCCTGGTATAAGCGTTTTTGTTCACTGATGTCGCGAATAACGGCAAACGTAGCTTTTTGACCTTTATATTCGATAATTGAGACGGTGGCTTCGACATCGATCTCGGTGCCGTCCTTTTTAACAAAAATGGTATCATACCGCGACGGGACGTTTTCTCTATCGGCTCTCCGACGGGTTCTTTCGTACAGGATTTCCAGTCCTTTCTTGGAATATATTTTTCGGTAGTCGCAATTTTCCAATTCAGTAACAGTGTAGCCTAGCATATCGGCGAAAGCCTGGTTAATAAATATGAACTGATCGTGCTGACTAATGACGATCGCATTGCGGGCATTTTCGACCATCATGCGGTACTTTTCTTCACTTTCCCGTAAGACCTCTTCGATCCTTTTTGCCTCGCTTATATCGCGATAAATGCCATAAACAGCCACTTTGTTATTATTTAATATTATTGGTTTACCGACGATCGAAACATTAATCAGTTGACCTTTTTTTGTCTGGCGGATTGTTTCAAGATATACACTCTGGCCGTTGGCCACGGTTTTAGTAGCGTTTAATCCCTCGTTCTTCAAATGTAGCGGAACCAATAAATCGTTAATTTGCCTGCCTATGACTTCCTCTGCGCTAAAACCGAAGAGGGTTTCAAATTGTTTGTTAATCTGCAATACACGATCATCCGGATCAAGAATAGTTATGGCATCCGGTGAAGATTCGAATAAATTTTCAAAGAACGATTTTTGAAGCAGTAAATCATTTTTTATCTGGTTGAATTCGGTGAGATCTTCCATAAAAGCCAAGCCACCGCAGATTTTACCATTTTGATCATATAGCGGAACGGTGGTCAGTTTGATCCAAAACTTCTCATTTTTCTGGAAGTGGGATAGATAGTCGCCTTCGTAATGACCTCTTTGGCCCTTTAAAGCACGGCGGACAGCCGGTAATATCCTCTGTTCCTTAATGTCTTTTAAATTTAATCCGATTGCGTTTTTCCAGTGTTTACCAGCGATCTTCTCCATGAGTTTATTGCATGCCAGAATATTCAGGTCAGTGTCATACTTAACGATGATCAAAGGATTCTCATTAAAAAGGATTTCTTCCCACTGATCGTTAATTGCAATTTGGTTCGAATTACTCATCTTTAGTTACCTTATAGAATGTTTAGCATCTGATAAGAAAGAGCAGCCTTCAATTCGTTTTAATTATTAGTCCGCGATTCCCGAATCATAAAAATAAAAGCCCGGGCTGTTAATAATAAGGCCATGATTAAAATCGATCCGGCCGTGATT
>CAZAIS010000583.1:0-1625 GCA_964485255.1 uncultured Acidimicrobiales bacterium
GGAAATTTCGGAAAGGTCCTGGAGATCGACCTCAGCAAGCAGACCTACAAGACCAGGACGATCCCCGATGAGGTCTACCAGCAGTTTGTCGGCGCCCGCGGCCTCGGGGCCTACTTCGCCGTGAAAGAGTACAAGGCCGGCAAGAACCCGCTCGACGAAGATGCCTTCGTGTTTGTGGGGCCCGGCCCCCTGGCCGGGACCATGTGCGTCTCCCCGCGAACCAGCATCGTCAACAAGAACCCCTACACGGGGCTTCTGAACCACGGCGAGTGCGGCGCCCACCTGGCCAGCGAGATCAAGTGGGCCGGCTGGGACGGCATCTACATAAAAGGACGGGCGAAGAAGCCCGTCTGGTTCTCCGTGGTCAACGACAAGGTCGAGTTCAAGGACGCCTCGAAGATGTGGGGCAAGACCACGGACGACACCCACGAGATGATGATCAAGGACATGAAGGACTCCCGCATCCGCTCGATCGTCATCGGCCCCGCCGGCGAGAACGGTGTCCCCTATTCCTGCCTGATCGTCGAGCGGTTCCGCGCCGCGGCGCGCAGCAACGCGGGAATCGTCTTCGGCGACAAGAAACTGAAGGGCTTCGCCGTGCGCGGCACGAAGTACGCCGTGCCCGTCGTCGACAACGCCAAGTTCCTGGCGGCTGCGAACGTCGCCAAGGAGACCAACATCAGCGACCCTGGAGCGGGACGGCGGAAGGTGTGGGGAACGGCCAGTTCGATGGAGACCAACAACTTCGTCCTCGGCTCGCTCATCGTGAAGAACTTCCAGACCACCTGGTGGCCCGACGTCGTCAAGCTGGGCGCCGAGGAGGCCGAGAGAAAGTTCTGGAAGCGCCACGTCTCCTGCACCAACTGCCAGACGCACTGCCTGAAACTGGGCGTGCTGCGCGAAGGCAAGTACAAGGGTCTCATCGCCGAGGCTCCCGAGTACGAGTCCGGCGGGCTCCTGGGGACGAACCTGGGCATGAAGGACTTCGACCAGATGGCCGCCCTCATCGAGGCCTGCGACGCCTACGGGCTGGATTACATCTCCACGGGCGGCGTGCTGGGCTTCACGACGGAAGCCGTCGAGAAGGGAGCCCTGAAGCCCTCGGACCTCGACGGCCTGAAGCCCACCTGGGGCGACGGCGACACGTACATGAAGTTGATCGACAAGATCGCCTACAAGCAGGGGAAGGCGGGCAAGCTCCTCTCCCAGGGTGTCGCCCGCATGTCCAGGCAGATCGGCAAGGGCACCGACGCCTACGCCAACGTGGTGAAGGGCCGCGAGATGGCGGCCCACGACCCGCGGGGCGACAAGAACCGGTTCTACACCTACTGCATCGGCACCAACGGGGCGGATCACGCCGAGGGCGCAAGCAGCAGCGATCTGTGCCGGGTGGCCATGAACGACTCGCTGTGCCTGTGCACCTTCACCTCCTCCGGAGTCTGGGGCGCCTCGACGGACAAGATCGTCGTCGACATGCTCAACCCGCTGTGCGGCTGGAACTGGAAGACCGATGACTACTGGATGGCCGGAAAGCGCATCCTGACGGCCGAGCGTGTCTTCAACGTCCGCGAGGGAATCAGCTCCAAGGACGACCGGCTGCCCAAGCGCTTTTACGCGGAGAAGCT
>CAZAIS010000584.1:0-1622 GCA_964485255.1 uncultured Acidimicrobiales bacterium
CCTGACCCCCAAAAGTTAAGCGATGGGTCAGGTTAGGGCGGTGGCGGCCGCCACTATCCGGTCGACATTGGGGAGCGAGGCGGCCTCGAGGCGCAGGGCGTACGGGATGGTGCCCTCGGTGGCTACCCGCGCGAAACGCGCCTGGACGCCGGACTCGGCTATTACGGCCGCGATCTCGCCTGAAAGCCCGAAACCGATGTAGTCCTCGTCCACCACCAGCACGCGCCCGCTCCGGCGGGCAAGTGACGTCACCGCTTCCCTGTCCAGGGGTGAGACCGAGCGGAGGTCAAGGACCCCGCAGTCGATGCCCTGTGCCGCGAGCCTGCCCGCGGCCTCGAGCGAGCGGTGGAGGCTCACCCCCAGGCTCATTATTGTGAGGTCGGCGCCGTCCCTGGCGACGCGGGCCCTGCCGGGCAGGACCGGCTCGATCGGGACCGGCACCTCGCCCGAGGCACCCGCCGGCGGCACGTCGAACTCGACACCTTCGCGGTTACCTATCCCGAGGTAGTCGAGCCAGTAGTCGGCCAGCAGCTTGTGCTCGAGGTACACGACCGGACCGTCGGACTGTATCGACGATAGCATCAAGCCCGCGGCGTCCGCCGGGTTCGAGGGGACCACGACCGAAAGCCCTGGGATGCCCGCGAGCATGCCCCAGAGGCACTGCTCGTGCTGTCCCCCGTCGCCGTAGCCCCCGCCGCACGAGCAGCGGACGACCATGGGCGCCTTCCACCTGCCCCCGGAGAACTCCTCGAGCTTGGCGGCGTGGTTGAGCAGCGCATCCAGGCAGACGCCGAGAAAGTCCACGAGCATTATCTCCACTACCGGGCGCAGCCCGGCCATGGCTGCACCGACGGCCGCGCCGAGGAACCCCGACTCGCTGATGGGCGCGTTCATGACCCGGGAGGGCCCGAAGCGCACAAATTGGTTGCGGCGCAGCATCGCGACGTCCTCGCCGAAGACGACAACGGTGCTGTCGGCGGCCATGGCGGCGTCGAGTGCCCTGTCTATCGCGGCGGCGAAGGTCATCTCAGCCACGAGGCACCACCTCCCCCGGCGCTCCGTCGTGGGCGAGGGCGCGCGTCACCGCCTGCTCGACCTCCACGGTCGCCTCGTCCATGATGCGCTCGCGAGCCTCGGGGGTGGCGATCCCGGCGGACGCCCTCAGCGGGTCGCGATGGGGGAGGTAAGTGTCCAGCCCTATCCGGGCGAGAGACCTTGCGATGCGCCCCAGGGCGGCGGCTTTCGCCCCGGCGCCGCAGCCGCCGGAGAGGGCAGCGCGCGTCAGGGGGAGCGCGATCTCCTTGAGCTGGGCGGCAGGGTCGTCGAAGACCCGAAGGAGCGGGTCGCCGAGAAAATGCCCCTCGAGGTGCGTGCACCGGGCGTGGATGAAACAGGGTCCCTTCCCGCGCCTCGCCCGGGCGAACGCGAGCCCGGAAACCCGCCAGACGCGGTCCGCGCGCAGGCCGTTCACCCGCAGGGAATACGCTCCCAGGGAGCGCGCCCGCCCGGCCAGGTTCCCCGAGGTGACGGTCTTTGCCCGCGTGGTTATCGACCACCCGCTGTCCTTGCAGACGACGACGAGCGGCAGCTTCCAGGTGGAAGCCAGGTTGAGCGCCTCGAGG
>CAZAIS010000585.1:0-1621 GCA_964485255.1 uncultured Acidimicrobiales bacterium
CCGCGACCTCGGCAGTGGAGGTGACCTCGACAGTATGCAGCATGGCAGAAAACAGGCTGATGCCGCTGCAGATGATGAACACCCCCACCATCTGCAACCAAGAGGGTTTCAGTATCTGCTTAAATTTGAAATGGTTAGTCCTATTCTTGAATTTCATCAAGTTACTTCACAATGATAGAATAACTTTTTCGAAACTCAATACATTCAACCTAAGATAGTTCGATTCTTCTATATGAATCAACTATCCATTTCACAGAAAATAGAACCTCTTGCCGCTTATATGTTTTTTAGATCATTTATTTATAAACAACCGAGGAATCATAAGCAGGAGCCCCGGCTCCATTATACAATGTCCAAGTTTGATAAAATGGACTGCTTCCCCCACAACGGAATTGATGGTGATAATAATATGTTCCCGTAGTATATCCACAGCTTTGAGAACATCCACAAGGATCGCCCCAGCAGACTTGTATGCAATAATTTGTACCTTCCCCTATTACTCCCACTTCCCATACTGCTTCATAATTAGGTGCAAATACAGTTTGAGAATATGGATTAGCGTTGATTTCCGCAGGGATGACCAAGGGCTGAGGTGGTTCCGGTTGATCGGCATACACGGGTTGGACACCTAAAAGAATGGGTAATAACGTAAATACTAACATACATACAAAAGCCTTTTTCATTTTCCCTCCTCGTCAATTGAGAACATCAATTGCACAAAAATATTAGGCCTGTAAATATTTTAAGTGGGAGTTTCATAATAATCAAGTAATCAAAATCATATTAATCATCTATCCCAATGATTGTACAAAGTGAGGCCATACTGTTGCATTACATTATTTTGTGCTTTGCCCGCCCGGACCTGAGGAATGGAAAAAAGCATAACGGATTTCGTTCTCATCCAGCGAAATCGCAGATGTGATCGTGATCATGGCCTTAGTATATCAGCCGATGCCATCCACCTGGTGATTCTGATGCGGTATTTTTTTCTTTACTCCCTGTATAATGATAAGAAGAAGCACGAATTGAAAATCATTAATATTTTGGAGGTACTAAATGGCTGCGAAATTCGAACTCAAGAAGAATAAAAAAGGAGAATTCACCTTTAACCTGAAAGCTCCCAATGGGCGCATCATCCTGACCAGCGAGCAATACTCCAGCAAATCCGGCGCTTTGAACGGCATCGAGTCGGTAAAAAAGAACTGCAAAACCGATGGCGCCTTTGAGCGGCTGGAATCCAAAAAACATGAACCCTATTTTGTGCTGAAAGCCAAGAACAATGAGATCATCGGCAAGAGCGAAACCTACTCATCCAAAGCCGGGATGGAAAACGGCATCGCTTCGGTGAAGGAAAACGCGCCATCCGCAGAGACCAAAGACCTGACGGAATAGGGTTTTCCAGCTTTTCATTTGAATAGTTTTTGACGATAACGCACATGCCGTGCTGATGGATGGTGTGTGCGTTTTTTTATCAGCATAGAATCTGTGCTGATTCCCTTATGCCTTGATCTGTGCAGGTTATAATAAAACTCACATTCAAGGAGAACTTCCATGACCATTTTTGTTGATTCCGCCATCATCGAAGAAGTGCAGCAGGCGGCCAGTTGGGGCTGGATCGGCG
>CAZAIS010000586.1:0-1618 GCA_964485255.1 uncultured Acidimicrobiales bacterium
ATCGCCGTGGGTCAGTTTGATATCAAAAAGGTCCTGGCTTACTCCACCATCAGCCAGCTGGGTTTTATGGTGGCGGCGGTGGGCATGGGGGCCTTTGTGGCTGGTATGTTCCACCTGGTGACCCACGCTTTCTTCAAAGCCCTGTTGTTCCTCAGCGCCGGTTCGGTGATCCAGGGGGTGGAACGCGGCGAGCATCACGTAGAGCACGACCCGAAGCTGAAAAAGATGGCCCGCACCCATCATGTGGATCCGCAAGACATGCGCGACATGGGCGGCCTGCGCACCCGTATGCCGGTGACCTTCTGGGTATATATGATCGGCGCGGTGGCGTTGGCCGGTATCCCGCCGCTGGCCGGCTTCTGGTCTAAGGATGAGATCCTGGCCGAAGGCTTCCACCTCAACCCGGTGGCATATTGGCTGCTGACGGGCGCGGCCTTCCTGACTGCTTTCTATATGACCCGCCAGGTGCTGATGGTGTTCTTCGGCTCCCCGCGCACCCCCGCTGCTGAGCATGCCAAGGAAAGCCCGCCGGTGATGACGATTCCGTTGATCGTGCTGGCGGGACTATCGCTGCTGGGTGGGCTGCTAAACCTGCCGTTCCACGGCTTCCATAACCTCACCTTGTGGCTGGAACATACCCTGGAAGGCCTGGTGCACGAAGGCGAGTTCAACCTGGTTGTGGCTGGTGTGAGCACCCTTCTTGCTCTGCTCGGCGTGGCCGTCGGATACTGGCTGTATAACCCGGGGCGGTACGCAAGCTTCTGGGCCCAACCCGCCGCCAAACGCCCGGACGATCCGCTGCGCGGTTACATCGGCGCCGTTTATGAGCTTTTCCACAATAAATACTGGGTCGATGAGTTGTACAAAACGGTGATCCTGGACCCCTATGTTTCTCTCTCGGGTTTCCTGGCCGATGTGATCGATTGGCGCTTCTGGCACGATTGGTTCCACGATAAGGTCATTGTGGGAGGCTATAACCTGCTCACCCGGCTGTTGGCTGTCCACGTGGACCTGGGCGGTATCGATGCCATTGCCAATGGCCTGGCGACTGTCACCCAGGGCCTGGCCGCTCAGATGCGAAAGCTGCAGACCGGCTTTGTCCGTAACTATGCCCTGGCGGTATTCCTGGGCGTGGTCATTATCCTGTCTTATTTGTTAATGCGCCCGTAGGGGCGGTCCTGCGTGCCCGCCCACTTTTGGAGGAAGATCCATGAACTCTTTCGTGTCCGCCCTGCTCCACCCGCTTACGCTGACCACTTTCTTCCCGTTGGTCGGCATTCTGGTGCTGCTGTTCCTCAAGCCCGAGCAGAAAAACCTCGCCCGCTGGGTTGCGCTGGTCACCTCGCTGATCGTGTTTGTCTTCTCGATCATTGTACTGATCAACTTCAACCCATCCAATCCCGACCTGCAGCAGGTGATTGATCTGCCGTGGATCCCGGTCAGTGGCTGGGAGATCCATTATTTCCTGGGAGTCGATGGGCTAAGCATCCTGCTGCTGTTGCTTACGGCTTTCCTGACGCCGATCTCGATCCTGTCTACCTGGACAGCGGTGGAGGATCGCGTCAAGGATTTCATGGTGTTCTTCTTTACTGTAGAATGATCATTGCACGGTATTCAA
>CAZAIS010000587.1:0-1612 GCA_964485255.1 uncultured Acidimicrobiales bacterium
CTGTTACCCTGCAGAAGTTTTGCAAAGTATATTCCGCTTGGCAGGTCGGATGCGTTGAAACTGATTCTGTATATCTGTCCCGCTTTCCCCTCTTCTTTGAACAGACTCGCAACTTCCTGCCCGATAATGTTAAATACTTTTAGTTCCGTCATTCCGTCATCCGCCAGAGTAAATTCAATTGTGGTTGACGGGTTGAACGGATTCGGAAAGTTCTGATTGAGATTAAATACTTTCGGCACATATCCCGCTTCAATATCAATTATATTTGAATACTCAAAACTTCCGTCAAAATCAATCTGTTTTAACCTGTACGAATATTTCCCTGCATTTTTAACTCTGTCGGTAAAGGAATAATCCTGTTTCTCTGCAGTTGTTCCTTTTCCTTCAATGAATCCGGCTTTTTCCCATTCTCCCGAACCCTTACGCTGAATCTCAAAACCCGCATTATTCGTTTCTGTTGCCGTTGTCCATTCAAGTTTTACTCTCTCTTTATCGGCAGATGCAATAAAGGAAGTCAGTTCAACAGGCACGATACTGTCCGCATCGCCAACTGTCCATCGTGAAAAACTGTAAACATTCTGAACGGTTACTGTATTGTTTGCCGAATCCGGTGTTCCTCCGGCAAATATCCAGCTGGTTCCCTGGTTTGTTGATCTTGTTGCGGCAAGTTTCAACTCGGGGATGGTGAGCAGTTCACTCTCATCATAGTGAATAACCAGTTGAGCACTTAAGTTAGTGTTAACAATCGGGGTTATATCAAAGTATCTGAGTATGGTCGGATTATTATTTATCAGATAGGAAATACCTGTAACCCTTTTTACAATAGTTGCACCCGGTGCCGAACCGGCAGCATTTATTTCCACCCCTATACCGCCAAATGTATTATTTACGTTTTGCAGCACAGTGCGGGTTGTCTGAATGTTTCCTTTAACAGTCTTCCCCGTTTGTTCGGTTAATGATGCATTTGAGGAAAGGTAAACCGTGAAATCTCCGGTTGTAAGTGAGCTTCCGTTAACTGCCAGAGTTCCGTTTACGGTTACATGCTTGTCCAGAGTAACTCCGTCCGAACCGGTAATTGTAAAGTTATTAAGGAGATGGGGTGCGGTAGTCAGTTCGAACCCGGTTGTTACAGAACTAAGTGTGCTTATATAATCAACATTATACATACCCGAAAAAGTGGGGAATGCTGTTAACTCACCTCTTGCACGCCTTATTGTTTTACCGTCGGCAATTGTAAGGACTTTATCATCTGATGCTCCGTTATTGTCGAAAGTTCCCAATGTCAAATTCAGATTCCCGTTTATGGTTCTGTTATCATGAAGAGTAACTCCCCCACTGTTGTATATCTGCACATTCACAGGTCCGTTAACTGCTGGCCATTCATCATCGGCAGTAATTTGGGGGGAGGATTGTCCCGATGCCCCGTATGAGAGTGTTGCATCCGGTCCGTAAGTGAGTGTAAATCCGCCAAGGGTTAAGGTTGCGGTTCCTCTTAGTGATAAACCATCAAGAACGGTAAGGTTTCCGCCAAGGGTTTTGGCTCCCGAACCTGAAAGTATTACCTTTCCACCTACTGTATCGAGAGCTGCCGGAATTGTCTGTGTACCTCCCC
>CAZAIS010000588.1:0-1612 GCA_964485255.1 uncultured Acidimicrobiales bacterium
CTGCCGGACAGGTACGCGGACCTGGTCGTCCACATGTTCCACGACTCGCTGGCAAGGCACACCAGCATGCGCGGCGGGAGCTACGTCCCCGGGTTCTACTCCGTGACGTGCCACGTGGCTTTCGGTGAATTAACGGGCGCGCTGCCTTCAGGGCGCGGCGCCGGCGAGCCGTTCGCCTCCGGCGTGGGTCCCGTCTCCGGAGCCGACAGGGCCGGCCCGACCGCGATGCTCAAATCCGTTTGCGCGGTCGATTCTTCGCTTATGGCGAACGGCAACGCCCTCAACCTGCGATTCGATCCCTCCAACGTCGCGGGAGACAGAGGCCTTTCTATACTGGAGGGCCTCCTCAAGGGGTTTTTCGAAAGTGGCGGCATGGAAGTCCAGTTGAACGTCCTGGACCCGGAGATGCTCGAGGACGCCCGCGCCCACCCCGGCAAGTATCCCGATCTCGTCGTAAGGGTCGCCGGGTACTGCGCGTACTTCGACGACCTGCCCGACGCCTCGAAGGCCGAGATCATAAACAGAACGCGCATCGAGGTCTGAACAGGCCCGCCTCAGGACGTTTCGCCTTCCCAGTCCTTCATAACGAACTCGAAGCACGCGCCGCCGTCGTTGTAGGCTTTTATCCATCCACCGTAGAGCTTGACGACTTTCTGCACGGTGGAAAGCCCTATGCCGGTGCCGCCCGACTCTCCCTTGAAGAATGGAACGAAAACCTTCTCGAGGACCCGGGGGTCGATTCCCGCCCCGCTGTCGCGTACGAGGAACCGGTGCGCTCCGGCCGCGGCCTCCGGGAGCCGCTTTACCTCTATGACGATCCCGGGGCCCTTCGCGTGCTTCACGGCGTTTCCTATCAGGTTGGCGAAAACCTGGTAGATATGCGTAGGGCTGGCCTGGATCGTGCCCAGGTGTTCGGCGACCCTGGTCGTAATCCCTTTTCTTCGCATGGGAGCCGCGTATTCGTCCAGCACGGTCTCGACCGTATCCCTCACGTCCACGTCGGCGAGAGCGGAGGGCGTCTGTCCCGCCTCTGCCAGTGTCAGCAACTCCCCGATCAGGTCGCTCGCCCTGGTCACGTTTCTGCTCAGCAGCCGCGCGGCCTCGCTCATGGCCGCGTCCATCTCATCCGTGCGGGGTCCGTTGATGTTCTGCTCGATCAACTCCGACGCGAACCCGATAACGGTGAGCGGCCCCTTCAGGTCGTGCGACACGGTATGGGCGAACCCATCGAGCTCCGCGTTCACCTTCTGGAGCTGCTCCTCGTACCTCTTCCTCTCGGAGATATCCATGAGCAGTCCGCTCATGCCGAAGGGCTCGCCGTCGCGCGACGAACGGTTGCCGTAGACGACCGCCTGAAACCTCTCGCCGTCATGCCTGAATAGAGTGAACTCGGTGGGTGGGATGCTGCCCTTGCTCAAGACGGTCCGCAGGGCCTGGATCGCCTTCTCGCGTTCTTCGGGCACTATCACGTCGAGGGGCGTGAGCTTGCCGACGATCTCTTCGGCCCGGTACCCGAACCGCTCGGCGCCGCTCTCGTTCACGTAGGTGAAGACGCCCCGCTCGTCCACCTCGAATACTACCTCCGGGAGCGTATTGGCGAGCTCGCGGTACT
>CAZAIS010000589.1:0-1604 GCA_964485255.1 uncultured Acidimicrobiales bacterium
AAAAGGCTCCTTGGTCCTGCCGGAGAAGATCCAGGACTCCCCCCCGTTCTTCGTGACCTCCGTTATCGGAACACCCAGCTCCCGGGCGAGTATCTCGGCCACCTTGAAGCCGCAGAAGCCCCCCTGACATCTCCCCATCCCGACGCGCGTTCTCCGCTTTAGCGCGTCCATGTTAACCGCGGGAATGATGGAATGGATCGCGTCTACCACCTCACCCTCTGTGACGTGCTCGCAACGGCATATCAGCCGGCCGTAACGCGGGTCCCGTGCGATAAGGCGGTCCCGCTCCTCGTTCGACAACTCGGAGAACTTAGGCGGAGCCTGGCGCACCGGGTCGTATTCCGGCCTCTTCCGTCGCGGTACCCCCAGCTCGTGAAGGATCCCGATCACCATCTCCGCTATCGCCGGGGCGGCCGCCAGGCCCGGCGACTGTATGCCCGCCACGTTGACGAATCCCCTTGCCGTATCGCTCGGGCCTATTATGAAGTCCTCTTCCTCCGTCGGGGCACGCACCCCGCTGAAGGCCGAGATGATCGCGCTCCTCGGAAAGTCCGGCAGCAGGTAGTAGAACCTGTCGAAGATCTCCTCTATCTCCTCCGCGGATATCGACGTGTCGCTCTTATCCTCCACCTCGATCGCGGTCGGACCGAGCTGGAGGTTTCCCTCGGCCGTGGGCATCGCGCCACCGCCCTTGGAGAGGGCCTTGGTGAACATCTTGAACTCTGCAACGCTGCTGTGAACGTAGTCGCTGGTAATGTCCCTGTCGAAAAGCAGGCTCGCGCCTTTCCGGGGGTGTATCCTGAAGCCCCCGGCGCCGGCCATCTCGGCGACCTCGTCCGCGTGAACCCCGGCGGCGTTCACCAGGATCGGCGTCCTTATCTCTCCCCTGTCGGTGACGACGCCCGCGACCCTGCCGCCCTCCACCTTCACGCCGATAACCTCCGTGTTGAGGAATACCCTCGCGCCGTTCTGGACGGCGTTCTCCGCCAGCGCGATCGTCAGCTTGTAGGGGGACACCAACCCGTAGGTGGGATCGAATACCCCCGCGATCGCGTTTCTGGTCACGTGGGGCTCCATCTCGAATATCTCCTCGCGAGAGAGTATCCGCTGCCCGGGTATTCCCTTCTTGCGGCCGTTACGGATTATCAACCGTGGAACGACTTTTCGCAGGAGAACTTCGACAAGCCTCCCGGGGAGCTTGCCGGTGATCGCCTCGGGCAGCGTCCTCGGGGTTATCACGATCACCAGACCCTGGCGCTTCAGGTAAACGCCCAGGCCTTCCACGAACTCGTCGTACAGGTAATTGCCGCGCACGTTCAGCTTCTGCTTGAGGGTCCCGGCCTTCTCCCCTATCCCGCTGTGGACCTCGGCGTTGTTGGCCTTGGTGGTACCCTCGGCCACGTCGCCCTCCTTCTCGAGGATAACGACGTCGGGAGTGTGCTTGACTACTTCCCTGGCGATGGAGCACCCGCTCACGCCCGCCCCGACTATGACGACTCCCGCGGACGCGGGCAGCTCTTCCATTCCCTTTCCTTCCATTCCCGGCCGAGCCTAAGGTTCGCCCGTTCGCGACCCGGGTGCCCGCGCACCCGCGCGGGAGCGGA
>CAZAIS010000590.1:0-1604 GCA_964485255.1 uncultured Acidimicrobiales bacterium
GGTTCCCGAAATCAGAAAGATGGTCAAACACCACCTCTATATTTCGGGGAACGAACTTGATATTGCTGACATATTTACTGACCGACATTCCTTCAATGATTAAATAAAATATATATCTTCATCTGCCTGCCGGCGCGCTCCTAACGTCCCCATTCCGAAGGATTCAGCCTCCACTTTTTCAAATCCTGCAGTTGCGTACCGGTAATGGTTCCCTGTACCAGAGCCTCCTCAATCAAAGTACTGTAACAGCTTAACGTAACCAGGTCGATTCCTGAATTTGCAAACTGATGTGCGGCCTGTTCAAACTCATAGGTAAAAACTGCCGCCATCCCCAGGACGATTCCCCCCTGGTTCCTGACAGCCATGGCCGCTTTAAGGCTGCTGTTACCGGTCGAAACCAAATCCTCGACAACAACCACTTTCTGACCCTTTTCCAGGATCCCTTCAATCAGGTTTTCCAATCCGTGACTTTTGGCTTCAGACCTCACATAAATGAATGGCAGCCCCATCTTTTCAGCCACAAGTACGCCATGGG
Source organism: uncultured Acidimicrobiales bacterium (assembly GCA_964485255.1). Classification (GTDB taxonomy): domain Bacteria; phylum Actinomycetota; class Geothermincolia; order Fen-727; family Anoxymicrobiaceae; genus CAZEJS01. The sequence goes on from CAZAIS010000590.1 coordinate 536, forward strand.
CGATGGCCCCGGTGGCAACACCGGCAATAACTTCTGCTTCCGGGAACCGGGCTGTAATAACTTCACAAAACTGATCCCTGATAAACCGTCTCGCATCCGGAAAAGATAAAATCTTCCGGTTGTCACAATAAATCGGCGATTTCCAGCCCGATGCCCAGGTAAAAGGACTTGATGGTTGTACTTTTATTGCGTTAATTTGCAACAACAAACGGGCCACTTCGGCAGCCAATGGTTTCTTCATCTGAAATGCATTTTATTCTGGTGAAAACTCGCTTAACAATATCTCTCCGGTGCAGGCACGAAATCCCATATCCGGGCTCCGTTCCACATAATCCTGTGGATCAATTCTTTCCGTCCAACCGTCGGTCAATTGTCTGTTTCATTTATCCGGTTTTTGAATGTGTGCCAAATGTATGAAGTTTTTCTGAATGACCGAAAAATCATCATAGCCGGTGAGTCTGAACTGCATTTGATCAGTAGTAATGCGGAAAGAATTCAGAACCCTGACACTAAAACATTGATTCACAAAACAATCGCATTTTTAGCCGGCAGTTTTGATGAGATCGTTTTTCTGGGTGATCACGAAAACCTCTGGAATACTTTGAAGCAATTGTTTACACTTCTTCCTGCTGCCGGGGGGATCGTACACAGGCATGATGCATTTCTTTTCATTTACCGACGAGGGAAGTGGGATCTTCCGAAGGGGAAAATCGAACCCGGGGAATCTCCTGAAGCAGCTGCATTAAGGGAAGTTTCAGAAGAAACAGGGCTTACCGGCCTTTTCATCGACGGGGTATATCCCTCCACATGGCATGTTTATCAGTCGAAATATAAAGGTTCAGAAGGAACCTGGATACTGAAAGAAACCAAATGGTACTCCATGCATGTCACGGAAGATCAGCCACTGGTCCCTGAAACCGGTGAAGATATTGAGCAGGTAAGATGGTTTTCCCCTGACTCGCTGGGAGTAGTTCTGGCCAACACCTGGTCCAGCCTGAAGGGGTTGATCGATAGTATAATACTCCCCGGATTTAGGACCACTGGTTAAGTTGAAAATAAGATTTATTTT
>CAZAIS010000591.1:0-1599 GCA_964485255.1 uncultured Acidimicrobiales bacterium
CCTCAAGGACTCCTGGGCCAGGGGGAAGTAGGCTTCCGCGCCTAGGCAGGCGGAATCCCCCCGCCTATACTCGCGCATCCCTTTCGCCCGGATCCGCGCCATGGCCGCCACCGCCCGTCTTCCCGCCGCCCTGCCCACCTACACCCGGGGCGAGGAGATCGCCAACGGGATCACCCACGGGATCGGCATCGTATTGGCCATTGCCGGCCTGGCGGTGCTCACCGCCTTCTCCGCCCTGCACGGCGACGCCTGGCACGTGGTGGCCACGCCGGTGGGTCGGTTGGGCATCTTGCTGGGCGAGGAGTCACTCTACCCGGAAGCCGGCCGTGTGCTGGCGTATCAGGGCGCCGATCTGCTGGTCACGCTGGCCGCCTGTGGCAATGAAGCGCTGGCGGCCTATGTGCGCCAGGCGACACTGGCCCTGGCCCAGGAGAACCGCTGTTTTGCGATCACTAGTTTTTTGGTGGGCAAAAACCGGCTTGCCTACGATGACGGCGCTGCTGGCGCGTTCGTGGGCAGATCCGGCATCTACGCACCGTTGGAGATGACACCGCGGTATTCCGGGGTGTTGGTCGAGATGGGCACCGCCGAAGCGGAGGGGCTGCTGACCGCCGAGCTGGATCGGGACAGATTGCGTGAGCTGTGGGAGACGGGCGTGGAACCAGTTCGCCGCCGGATGCCAGTGAGCCTATTCGCCAACTACCTGCCCGCCTTGTATGGGAGCCGCCGCACCCTGGCCGAGGTCTGGCCGGACGCCGAGGCGACGGCGCCTGTGCTCAGCCTGCCCGCGCCCACAGAACCGCTGCCCGAAGCAGATGCTGCGCCCGCACCCTCGGGGGCGGCCGCAGCCGAGGTCGTGCCTCCTGACGCCGCGCCGGGCGGCGCGATGGGCGCTGAGTCACCGCCCACCACGGAGGATGAGGATATCACAGCGGCTTGAACAGGTCGGTCACCTGGCGGATCAGCATGACCAGCGACACGCCGACCTTCATATACTCTGGGGCGCCGGCCTGCAGACGCAACTGGCGGCCCGTGGCGAGTTGAGGTGCGGTTTTGCCCTCCTGTGCTTGCATATAGGCCCAGGCGAGGGTGGCGCCCAGCGCCGCCCCCACTACCCCGCCGATGATGATGGCTGTGTTGCGCGGAGATCCCTTCACCTTCACACCTCTTTTGTGGGTCGTGGCGATAGCCTGACAGCGTGTTGCCAACGCCGAACTTTCGCCGACGCGGCGCTGGTGGCGATGAACGGAGCCGCCACCCGGTTGCTGGCCGACTTGGTGACCTGTTCGGCCTGGCGGAAGTAGCCCTGGATGACCGGGAAGGTAACGCGCAACTGGCGAATCAGTTGCAGTACTCCCCTGGTCGCATAGAAATAGACCACGCCCAACACCAGGCAGATGACGAACGCCTCTATCGCCAGCAGGATGGTGGCCAGGTTCGCCCAGTCTGACAGCGTCATATCGTGCCTCCGGCGTGTCTTCCGTTCATTGCGGGCTATTGTACCGGAGGATTCAGGGACGGGCAAGCGCCCATGCCACTCGCAAAGATAAGCCGGGTCTGGCGCACAGCGGCCCTGTCAGACGCTCTGTGGGTGCTGGG
>CAZAIS010000592.1:0-1587 GCA_964485255.1 uncultured Acidimicrobiales bacterium
GCTTCTGCAGGCGCAGGGCGTTGTTGTGGAGGATGTCGGTGACCTCGCGCTGCTCCTCGGTGAGCGGCCCGACGACCTGCTCGGCCAGCAGCTCGGCGCCCTCGCGCAGGGCCGTCAGGGGGGTCTTCAACTCGTGGGAGACGTGGCGCAGGAACGACTTCTTCTCCTCCTCGAGCTCCAGCAGACGGGTGCGCAGCCACTCCAGGCGCTCCCCGAGGGTTTCCAGGTCCTGGGGACCGCGCACCTGGATCGGGGTGTAGAGCTCGCCGTCGCCCAACAGGCGGAGGGCGTGGTCGAGTTGCCCGAGGGGGCGCGCGATGAGGAACAGGAAAAGAGCCGCCAGACCCACCACGAGCGGCACCAGGGCGGCGGCCTGCCAGACCAGGAAGCGCTGGGACTGGCCCGCCATCTGCCGCAGGACCTCGACCCCCTGCCCCACGCTGGCATTGGCCTCGGCCAGGGTCTGGCGGGCCAGCTCGGCGAGCGGCACGAACTCCGCCACCACGGCCTCGCTGGCCGCGGCATCGAGACGCTGCCCGCGCAGGGTCTCGAACAGGTGGCGCTCGCGCTCGGCGAGCTCGTACAGGCGCCGGCGTGCCGGCGGGTCGCTCTCCAGGGCGAGCATGTAGGTCACCGTGCCCTGGAGCTCCGCGTGGGCTTTGTCGTAGGCCGCAAGCCGCGCCTCGTCCTTGAGGACCAGGTACTGACGCATGTTGCGCTCCATCCCGGTCAGCTGGTCCACGAGATTGCGGCCCCCGTGGGTGAGCTGCACCGTCCGGTAGACGGCCCGCTCGCTCTGCCCCGCGAGCCGTTCCACCTGGAGCGACGCGAACAGGATCGCCACGAGCAGCGGCAGCGCGACGGCGAGGAAGCCGACGAAGACCAGGGTGAGGAAGGAGCGCGGCCGGATGGACCGGATAGCTGGCATCACGAGTCGATGAGCGCCGCCCGCGCCGTGCGGACGGGCGCCTCTGGCGGCTGCACGCACAGTATGGGGCCTCGGCGGGGCCGCGAGCCCGCTGGCGCCCACCGACTTCAAGTACCCCCGGGCAGGGCCGATAAGACCAGGGCGAGACGAGCATCTCGCGGATCCCCGAGAGACCCCGAGTCCGCCCCGGGCGGCGACGGGGCGAGGGCCTGTTGACCAGCACGAGGTTGGATCGGCCCCACCGGCGCATGGTCGCACCCGCAACCGACCCCATTCGAGCGTTGCCGGAGACGACGCGGACGTCCGCGGCTCGCCGGGATCCTGCCGAGTTTCGCCCGGAGCAGGTCCGGCTCCTCTACGCCCAGTCCCCTGCCCCGCTCCTCGCCAGCGTGTTCATCGCCGCGGTCACCGCGGGCGTGCTGGCCGGTCCAGGGCCGGCCCTGCCGCTCCTTGCCTGGTGGGTGACGCTCACGGTGATCACGGTGCTCCGGCTCTGGCTGTTCACCGCATTCCGGCGCCAGGAACCGGCCCAACAGCTGAGTGGACGCTGGCTCACGGCCTACCGGCTCGGGGGGCTCGCCGCCGGCGTTGCCTGGGGATCGCTCGCCCTCTTTCTCGACTTCGGCTGGCCGCTGTCCTACCAGCTGCTCGTCTATGCC
>CAZAIS010000593.1:0-1585 GCA_964485255.1 uncultured Acidimicrobiales bacterium
CACGAAAGCCCGGTTAGCTCATGTCCGGCTCACCGCCGTTTTGGCGAAGGTATTGACCACGCGGGCCGTATGGCACACCAGAACAACTTTGTTAGCTGTCCTGATCGTCGTGTTGTGTTGCGGGTTCGCTGTTTCCCCCCCTGTCCTGGCTCAAACATCCGAAGCGCCTCCCCCACCCCGAATATCCGACATTATGCCTGAACTGTGGCGTTTGATGCCGGAAGGACCTGAAGCGGCTGTTTGTGGTGTTGCTTCTTGGGTCAACCCCACCGACAACCCGCAACCGAATGCCTCCATCTCGGTCAATCTGTGGAAGAACGGTGTCAAGAAAATCCTCGACACGCCCCTGGGCAAGTTGGATTTCGGCGGAGGCAACATCGCGTATGCCTTTTGCACCGATGTCTATCATTCGCGAGCCTATAACCGCGGCTTTTGCCTGGATAGCGGTTTCTTCTCCGATTGGCGCGTGGCCTGGATCGTGACGCACTACCCGCCAACCATCAATAATGCCGTGCAGCAGGCTGCCCGCCAGGCCGCCGTGTGGCTCTATACTGACGGCTGGGCTTTGGATCAGAACGATGCCACTATCTACAACAGCACTTACGACACTAATGTGCGCAACGCGTACAACGCGATTCTGGCCGCATTGCCTGCGACACTACCGGTGGAATACCAGCCCGGTAACGTCCAACTGGCCATCAATCCGACCTCCAGCACCGGCTTCCTGCCATACCAGTCGGTTCACTCCTTCACCGTGCGATTGAGCAAGGGCGCTTACCCCCTTGCCGGCCATACTGTCAACGTCGCGACAACTTACGGCACGCTGGACCGAGCCAGCGCCATCACTGACAGCAACGGCGAGGCGGTGTTTTCGGTGACCAGCGCCACCGCCGGCGTTGCTACCATTACCGCCTCGGCCACTGTCGATCTGCCCGCCGGCTCGCGCTTCATCGACCAGCAAAACCCGGACAACTGGCAGCGGCTGGTGCTGGGCCAGATGACCCGAGTGCAAGCCCAATCGCAGGCCACTCATATCTGGGAGATTTCCGAGAACCTGGTTATCGCCCACAAATTCGAAGATCGCAACTTCAACGGCGTTCAGGATCAGGACGAACCGAACCTGGCGAACTGGACCTTTACGCTCGCCACCCCTAACACCCAGTTTTCTGCGATCACCGACGCCAACGGCAATGCCTTCTTCCCCGGCGTGATCGCCACCAACGGCCTGTATATCCTCTCCGAAACGCTAAAGAGTGGCTGGAACAACAGCACGCCGCTGAGCCAGACGCGCGTCCGCAGCGCCACAGATCCATGGATGCACTGGCGGGCGGACTTCGGCAATGGCCAATATTCCATCCTGGAGATCTTGAAATTCCTGGATACAGACGGTGATGGAGTCTGGGATCAGGGCCAGGAACCGCCGCTGCCCGGTTGGCAGTTTGCTTTGTACATGTGGAAGAATGGCGACTGGGCGCAACATCGTGGGGGTACTACGGGGCCTAACGGACGGCTGGTTTTCACCGATCTGGTAAGCGGCCAGTACAAGGTCGTTGAGCAGGGCGCCAATCACCCGGGCTACACCAAC
>CAZAIS010000594.1:0-1581 GCA_964485255.1 uncultured Acidimicrobiales bacterium
AGATCCGACCTGTCCGGTTTGCAGGAATGGGAGGGTGTAACTCAAAATGAGCAACACACCAAATAATCAAGGGAAATGTCTTCTGGCTGTTGTTGCTCATCCTGATGATGAGACCTTTGGAATGGGGGGAACCCTTGCATATTATGCCAGGAATGGCGTGCAAGTGAACCTGATCTGTGCAACCAAAGGGGAGGTCGGTGAAGTAGATGAGCAATATTTGAAAGGGTTCAAGTCCATTGGCGAGCTTCGTGAGCATGAACTATGTTGTGCAGCTGATGCGTTAGGGTTAAAGAAAGTATATTTCCTCGGGTACCGTGATTCCGGAATGCCGAATAGTACCCACAACCAGCATCCGGACGCGCTCATAAATGCAGATGAAAAAAAAGTAGCCAAAAGAATTGCAGAATTGATCAGAAGAATTCAACCTCAGGTAGTCCTGACATTTGATCCGCTTGGTGGGTATATGCATCCTGATCATATTGCTGTCCATCGTGCAACGGTAGAGGCCTTTCATATGGCTAACGACCCCAATTTTTTCATTGATGAAGCGCCCGCATTTAAACCGATGAAACTTTATTTCCACATCATGCCTAAAAAGTTCTTAGGCATTATGGTTAAAGTCATGCCCCTTTTTAAGATTGATCCGACCCGATTTGGCAAAAACAAGGATATTGACCTGACCGCCATTATTTCCCAGCATTTCCCGGTGCATGCCAGGATTAATTATCGTTCTGTGGCTGCCATCCGTGATCAAGCTTCTGCATGCCATGCCAGCCAGGGGGGTGACAGACACAGCGGTTATATTCTCAACTGGCTGATGAGATGGATCAGTTCCACTGAGCTGTATATGCGTGCGGTACCTAAAAAAATGGATGCATCCATTGAGCGTGATCTTTTTAATGGTGTTTAGAAACGTCCACAATGAATTTACACTTTTTCAGATTAATAAACTCATAATCAATTATCGCTAAGAGGTAAACTCAAGCCCATCTGATGAATGGGTTACCTTTATCGTACTGCCGGGTTGAAACTCACCCGAAAGCACTTTCACTGCTAACGGATCCTGTAATTCCCGCTGGATTACACGTTTGAGTGGACGTGCACCATAATCTGCATCATAACCCTTTTCAACCAGATATTTTTTAGCGCTTTTATCCAGTTCAAGCCTATATCCTTTGGAAGCCAGTAATTGATTGACCCGCTCCAGTTGGATATCCACAATTTGCTCCAAATGGGATTTCTGGAGCTGATGAAAAATAACGATTTCATCAATGCGGTTGATAAATTCAGGCCTGAAATGCTGTCTCATCATTTGGTCGATCTTATCCCTGGTTTTTTCCTGTCCATCATGCCAGAGCTCACTGCCTAGATTGCTGGTCATGATGATCACGGTATTCCTGAAATCCACTGTTCTGCCTTGTCCATCAGTCAGGCGGCCATCATCCAGTATCTGGAGAAGCACATTGAATACCTCATAGTGTGCCTTTTCAATCTCATCAAATAAAACCACGCTATATGGTCTGCGGCGGACGGCTTCTGTTAATTGACCGCCTTCTTCGAAGCCGATATATCCAGGTGGTG
>CAZAIS010000595.1:0-1576 GCA_964485255.1 uncultured Acidimicrobiales bacterium
GCCGCGACGTCCCACTTGAGCACACCGTTGAGATACTTGTCGACCGCGAAATCGATCGAGTCCTTCCCGCCGGTGGCGGTTACGATGACGCAGAGCGTGCCTATCACTCCGAGCCAGGTCAGAAGCGTGCGCCTCCTGTTCCGCGAAAGGTTGCGGAAGGAGACCCGCAGCCACGTCGGTATGGCGTACCTGCCGCCGGCGCCGCGCTTGCGCGCGTAACCCCCGCGACCGAGCGAAAGCCCCGCCTCGGTCCGCATGGCCTCGGCCGGCTTCATCCGGACCGCGTGGCGGGCGGGCACGAGGGCGCCCAGCACCGAGAACAGCAGGCCCGCCGCCACTCCCACGAGCACGATGTCGGCATAGATCGTCGTCCTGACGAGCGGGAGGCCGAACACGCCCGCGTAAACGTGCGCGAAGAGCCTTGACAGGAAGAATCCGGCGACGACTCCGATGAGGCTTCCCGCCGCGCCGAGCACGACCCCGTAGCCGATGTAATGCCTGGAGATGTCGCGGCGCTCGTAGCCCAGGGCGCGCGTCACACCTATCTCCCGCTGCTGGGAGTAGACGATCTGCGTCATCGTTATGTAGAGCGCCAGGGCCGCCACCGCGAACAGCAGCAGCGAGAAGAAGAGGGCGACCTTGCTGACGTCCTGGAGCTCCAGGGTGAGCGTCATGGCCCCCGTCTCGTTCTTTCCCGTCGTCAGCCCCGTGACCCCGTACGGCTCGAGCAGTTCCTCCGCGGAGTCCATCGTCTCCCCGAGGAGCCTGCCGTCGGCGACCCGCGCCACCACGCCGTTCACGCGGCCCGGCATCCCGAAAAGCTCGGCCGCGTCACTGTACTTCACGAACACAACGCCGAACTGGGCGGGATCCGTTACGTACTCCGCGCTGCTGGGGACGAGGCGCAGGTACTCCGGGCTTACCACAGTGCCGGTAACGACGAACGTGTAGACACCCGAGACGCCGGTGATCGCGATCGGCGTGCCCGTGGGCAGCCGCAGCTCGGAGGCCAGGTGATGTTCGATCATGCACCCGCCGCCTTCGCCCCGCGCGAGGTACTTCCCCTGCTCCACTATCAGGCCGTTTACCGTGGGCTTTCCCTCGTCGGGCACGGTCACGACCCGGAGCGTCAGCCGGCGGCCCGCGAGATTCCCCTGCGTGTCGCGGACGATGCGGCCCTCCGAAGCGGTCACGTTCGGGATTCCGCGCACTCCGGCTGCCACGCCCGCCGGTGCGCTTTCCACCTGGGCGGAGAAGTCCTCGTAACGCGTGCGACGGTAGATGTCGTTAACCGAGTCGTTCAGGTCGCGCGTCGCCAGCAGGGGGCCGGTGAACATGATTATGCCGAGGGATATGACGGCGACGATCGCCGCGACCTGCGCCCAGTGGGTGCCAAGGTCGCGCAGGAGCTTCTTGTTGAGTCGGCTCAAGCCCGTCCTTTCGGCATGCGTTCCGGCCTTCGATATAATCTAACGGCGGAAGTCGCCGCGAGACGCGGCGACACAAGGAGGTTATCAGATGGACGTTTTCGAGGCGATAGAAACCCGGCGCAGCATACGCAGGTACAAGGACCGGC
>CAZAIS010000596.1:0-1575 GCA_964485255.1 uncultured Acidimicrobiales bacterium
GTCCTCGAGCGGGGCGCGACACGGCTGCGGCACTTAGTGGAAGACCTGCTTGACATCAGCAGAATCGAGTCCGGCCAGTTGAAGCTCGTCATGGAGGACGTCGACGCCGTCGAGCTCGCCGGGCGCGTGACGGACCTGCACGCGGGGCGCTACGCGGACAAGGGGATATACCTGAGGCTCGAGCACGACAACGGCTCGATGCCCCTGAGATGCGACCCGCGCAGGATAGAGCAGGTGCTGACGAACCTTATCGACAACGCCATGAAGTTCACGGAGCGGGGCGGTGTCACCGTGAAGCTGGATACCACGCCGAACTCCCTTGTCTTCGCGGTCATCGACTCGGGGCCGGGCATACTGCCGAGCCTCCACGAGCAGGTCTTCGAAAAGTTCTTCAGCCACGGATCGCCCGAGGGCCATCAGGGCGTAGGGCTCGGGCTCGCGATCTGCAGGGGTATCGTCGAGGGCCACGGGGGTCGCATGTGGGTCGAGAGCCATGCCGGCTCGGGGGCCACCTTCAGGTTCGAGCTGCCCCTGTAGGGGTAGCGGGCAGTGACCGTGCACGTGGGATAATCAGACTTCCGACCCACTTTTACCGATGCGTTCCGAGGAACGGCGGGAAGCCCCTCAGTCCACGCGCTCCTTGGTTACCCTGGCGAGGTCAAGCCGCCACAACTTTCGCAGGGAAGGAAGCTCCGAGACAACCATGACCGCGAACGCGGCCGCCACCACGAAGACGACTGTCTCCCAGGAGATCACGGCGTCGGGCACGAGTCGCTCCGAGGTAAGCAGCCTGTCCATGATGATCCACTCCAGCAGGCGCCCCAGGGCGATGCCGGGGACGAGCGCGGCCAGCACGACCGTCGCCGTCTCTATGGTGATAAAGGAAAAGATGAGACCCTTTCCCGCGCCGAGCGTCCTTATGGTAGCGATCTCGCGGGCCCGCTCCAGCAGGTTCACGGTGATCATCGAGAAGATGACGGCGAAGCCCATGGCGAACGCCATCACGTAGAAGATGATGAAGAGGGCCTTCACGGCTCCCACCAGCTCCTCGAACATGCGCTCGATTCCCGACTTCGTAATGACCTGGGCGACTCCAGGCAGCGCGCGCACCGCCTCGGCGACCCGCCCGGACTCGCCGGGCTCCACGTTCGCGACAATCCCGTTGAACACCCCGGGCCGCCCGCTTAGCCTCGAGTACAGTTCCTGTACGTACTCCAGGTTCACGTAGCATATGCCGCCGAACGGCTCGGACGCGAAGCCCGCCACCTTGAAGGGGACCTCCCCCAGCGCGGTCCCGATGACCACGGTGCCCCCCATCCGCACCGGCAGCTTCGTCTTGATGCCTCGGTTCAGTATTACCTCGCCGAACCCCGGCTGCCCCTTCGAGCCAGCGGTCGGATACAGCCCGTGCATTTTCGAGCCCTCCTCGTAGGCCTGCACCTGTACGTCCACGGACTTCCCCGCGGCGAGCACACGGCCCGGAACGACGATCAAAGGCTGGGCGGCCTTCACCCCGTTCATCGCGCGGACGCGGTCGAGCATGGACGCGTCGACGGGCTCCGGCCAGGCGGCCGC
>CAZAIS010000597.1:0-1546 GCA_964485255.1 uncultured Acidimicrobiales bacterium
TATTGAGCAGGAAAAATGTACTGCCTGCAAAATGTGTTATATAACCTGCCCCGAGGCGATAACGATCTCTCCGTTGGTGCCGATGTCGATGAACAGGACCGGCTCGTCGCTCGAGAACAAGTCGGATGCCACCAACCCCGCGACTATGTCGGCCCCCACGTAGCTCGAGACCGATGGGAGAAGAACGACACGGCCGTACCCGGATATCTCTATCCCCATCTCCCTCGCGTCGAACCGCGTCTCCCGGTCGAACGTGGAGACGTAAGGTGCTATCCCGATCGAGCGGGGGGAAACCCCCGCGAAGAGATGGAGCATCGTCGTGTTGCCCGCTACGACAACCTCGTAGATATCATCGCGGGAAACCCCGCAGCTCTCGCAGACGCGCCCGATCAGGAGGTTGGCGTCGCCCACGACGGCTTCTTTCAAGCGCTCTAGGCCCCCCTCCTCACAGGCGAACTGGATCCTGGTAATGACGTCGTGCCCCCGGTCCCTCTGGGAGTTCGCCATCGAGGCGACGCCGATCTCCTCGCCTTTCGCAAGGTCCGCCAGGGCCGCCACCACCGTGGTGGTCCCGACGTCCAGCGCCAGGCCGTAGAGCCTGTCCGTGGTATCTCCCGCTTCGACACCCGTTACCTTCCCGTCTGTGATGACGGCGGTAACGCGGAATCCCGATTCTTTCACGGCATCGGGGACGACCCTGAGCGCCCGAAGGCTCACGGTCTCGGAGAACGGGAGCCCGAGGGCCCGCCCGATTCGATCCAGGTGCGCCGCCTGGTCGCCTGAAGCCGGCTCGGGCAGCTCCAGGAAGGCCTTTTCGACTGAAGGGCGACGCTCGAACACGGGCAGTTGCCCCTGCTCGACAACCCGTAGCGAGAGCACCGGACTGCCCGATACTCGGACCTGGACGTCCCCTTCCACGCGGGCCTGGCAGGCAAGCCGCGCGTTGCGGGCGATTTCATCCGGGGAAAGGCGGTCGAGCTCTTCCCTGGTGGGAGGCGACAGCGCCCCTTCCACCAGGACGCACCTGCATTTGCCGCAGGTCCCCTTGCCCCCGCACGCGCCTTCAAGCTCGATGCCCGCCCGTTGCGCCACGCTCATGAGGCTCTCACCGGCGCGCGCCGTGGCGGTCTTCCGCCCCGGATGGAACAGTACCTCGTATTGTCGTTCTCCAGGCGTCAAGTCATCTCCGATTCGCGGTGGCCGTGGTTCTTTACGGTTATCTCCGTTCGCGGGGGCCGGCCCCTCCCCCCAAAAGCATTATATCAACGCGACGGCCGGCGGCTGTCTTCTCACTCATTCCCTCGCGTCGGTCGTCGCCGTCCATTATCACTCATTCTCTTGCGTCCGGCCGGCGGCTCGCGCTATCGCTCATCCCTTCACGTCCGGCCGGCCGCCCGGGCGGGCGCGCGATGAGCGGGCATGGACCGGCAGCCTCGACCCGCCGCCCGCGCGCACGGTTCCCGGGGAGCACGCCCCAATACGGGCGGCAAGGATGACCAACCGGTCAAAAAAGGTTATATAATCATCACCGGTTATGTCCGTTGAA
>CAZAIS010000598.1:0-1542 GCA_964485255.1 uncultured Acidimicrobiales bacterium
GCCGTTCCGGCAGGTAAAAAACGAAGCTTCTGGCCATGAAGCACCTGCATTCGACAAAATAAGGGCAACCGTAAACCTGCTGGTTGCAAGTATTCTTATTGCCCTTGGAACATCCTATAAACTTCCGCTTTCAACCACTTATGTAACATTTATGGTGGCAATGGGAACCAGTCTTTCGGATGGAGCCTGGGACAGGGAAAGTGCTGTATTCCGGATTACCGGGGTGTTTTCGGTGATAGGGGGATGGTTTTTTACAGCCATTTCCGCTTTTACGATTGCATTTCTGCTGGCTACGGCGTTTTATTTCGGAGGAACCATCGCCATTGTTGTAATGATTGGGATTGCTGTTTACATGGCATATCGCACACACAGGATCCACCTCAGAAAAGAGGAAACCGTTAAAGCAATTCATCATGCGGAAGAAACTGTTGATGCAGGAAACCTGAAAGAATTTTGCCTGAATAATACGGCTGTCATATTTTCAAAAACAAAAGAATATTATAATCAGGTGGTTACAGGCCTTGGCTCAGGAGATGTAAATCAGTTGAAATCATTGAGAAGGCAAACCGGAGCTTTACAGAAAGAGGTAAGGTCTCAAAGAAAGATTGTTTCGCAGGTACTCAGGGGAACAGGAGAGGAGGAGGCTGAATCGGCTTATCAGGCCATCAAGATTCAGGATAACCTGCTCGAAATCATCAATTGTCTGAACCTGATTTCAGGGGCCGCCTACAGTCATCTGGTCAATCACCACAAGCCGCTGAATGCAGAACAGATTTCCGACCTTCATTTACTCGGTCAACGGTTTGTCCTGATCTTAACCGGCATTGAAAAGGGGATTGCTCAGCATCCTTTAATTTATCCAAATTCCATCACGCAGGACAAGGCTGAAATACAAAATTTCATTGAGACCATCAGCCGGAATGAGGTAAACAGGATCCGTGAAGAAATGACCGGAAACAGAAGCAGTATCTTGTTTATGAATCTGCTGCAGGAAACCAGAAACCTTGTTTATTTTTCATTTCAGGTCTTGCAGAGCATTGGCGGCAATAATCTGAAAGAAAAATAGTTTTACAGTGCTGAAGTATTTAATTGAAAAGTTGTAATAATGACAGAAGCATTTGCCAATATCACTGCCTGGTATTTTGAGCATATCAACTTCATGACCATCACCCTGCTGATGATCATTGAAAGTTCATTTATCCCGTTTCCTTCGGAGGTAATTATACCGCCTGCGGCTTATAAGGCTGCTGCCGGTGAGCTGAATATTTTTCTGGTGGTATTTTTTGCCACCCTGGGCGCATTGCTGGGGGCCCTGTTTAATTATTATTTTGCTTTATGGCTGGGCCGTTCGGTAATCTATTCCCTTGCCAACACCAGGTTGGCGCGCATGTTTATAATTCAGCCGTCTTCCATCCGCAAGGCAGAAGACTACTTTATCCGGCACGGGAAATCCTCAACCTTTATCGGAAGACTTATCCCAGCCATACGGCAGTTGATTTCGATTCCTGCCTGGATCGCCGGCTACCAGATTGGCAATGTCGC
>CAZAIS010000599.1:0-1537 GCA_964485255.1 uncultured Acidimicrobiales bacterium
CCGACGGGCCTGTTTTCCAGAAGCGAAGGGTCCTTGTGAAACTTGCCGGTCAGCACGCCCATCTCGAGGGGCGACCAGGCGATTACGGTAACCCCGAGGTCCCTGGCCGCCTGGAGTACGCCGTTGGTCTCGATCCGGCGGTTCATGAGGCTCACCTTGACCTGGTTGCTCGCGAGTGTCATCCCGCGCTCCGCGAGCCGGGCTTCGGCCCGCCTCATCAATCTCCCGGAGAAGTTGCTCACGCCGACCTGCCGGATGAGGCCCAGGTCCGCGATGTCTGCCATCGCGTCCATCTGGGCCTCGACCGGCGACAGGGCGATCGGCTGGTGGACCTGGAAGAGACTGATGGAGTAAGGCTTCAGGCACATCCTGCGCGTTACGATCGTTTTTCCTATCGAGGCCGCCGTCCGCATCGCCGGGAACCACTTGGTAGCGATTACCACGTCCGGGTCCGATGCGCCCGCCGCCTGCAGCGAGCGGGCGAGGCACCTCTCGGAGCGTCCCCACCCGTAGGCCTCAGCCGTGTCGAACCAGTTGATCCCTCCCGAGAGCGCCGTCTTCACAACTTCGCCCGCCACGTCAGGCGGCAGGCCCTCGTATACGAACCGGTCGAATCCCCTTCCCTCTGCGAACTGCCAGCATCCCAGGCCTATCGGTGTTATCTCGATGTCCGTTCGTCCGAGCCGCCGCTTGCGCGCGGCTCGCTGTGTCTCGCTCATGAACGCGTTCCCTTCGTCGCTCCCCATAAGGTCTATCCGGCCACATGATGTTAACCTCGCGGTTTACGGCGCACAACCGCGGCGGTCGCGCCCGGCCTCGCTGTCACGCTCCGGAGCGGTCCGGTATCCCAAAACGGAATACGGTCCCTCCGCCGTTGCGTGGTTCCGCGGTGATCCATCCGCCGTGGGCTTCCACGTAGCTCTTGGCTATATGGAGCCCAAGCCCCATGCCGGGCTTCGAATGGTGCCCGGCGTCTTCGACCTGGTAGAAGGGCTCGAACACCTTCGTGAAAGCCTCCTCCGGCATGCCGGGGTCGTGGTCCGCGACGCTGAACACCGTTTCCCTGTCGCGCCTCGCACACGCCAGGTCGATTTCCGTTCCCCTGGGGGTATGCTTTATCGCGTTGTCCAGGATTATCATGAGCACCGACATGACCTTCTCCCGGTCGAGCATCACCGTCCATTTCTTGAGCCCGGGCTCTATGTGAAGGACGTTCCAGGTGCCTTTCTTCTCAGTCTGTCTGACCGCGTCGGCCATGAGCTCCCCGGGGTCAACCTCCTCGAGGTTCAGGGACAGGTCCCCCTGCTCGATCCGCGAGGCCACGAACAGCTTGTCTATGAGGTACGCCAGCCGGTCCGCCCCCCTGTCCATGGAGACCAGTGCGTCACTTACGGTATCGTCGTCGAGATCGTGGCCGTACTCGAGCAGTACGGCCGCGTAGCCTTTCAAGACCGTCGCGGGGTGCCTGAGCTCGTGGGCGGCCACGCTCACCATGTCCTTTAGCTCGTCCGCGTGCTTCTTTATCGCCTCGCGGGCC
>CAZAIS010000600.1:0-1520 GCA_964485255.1 uncultured Acidimicrobiales bacterium
GTAGAAGACCAGCGCGACGATCGCCGCCAGGAGCGCGAGCCAAGCGAGCCGCCGGCCCGTACGCCCGGGGAGCAGCAGCGCGGGGACCGCGAGGGCGAGCGCGGTGCGCCCCAGCACGTTGAAGTGCATCGCCTTCCCCATCGCCTCCCGGAACAGGCAGACGGCCTCGCCCGGGCTCGCCACGCAGTGGGCGACGAGCCCCTGGGCCTCGATGTAGCGAAAGCGCACGAAGAAGGCCAGCGCGAGCCAGGCCCCGGCTACGCCGACGCCCGCCGCGACCGCGGCAGGCCATGGAGATCTCCTCACGTGTGCTCACCTCCGGTCTCTTGCGGCCAGCCTATCGAGGGGAACGCCCCCACGCCGAGCGGACTCTCGTGTCCCTCAGTCCGGTCCGAACTTCGCCAGGCCTAGCTGGCGGTAACCGCCACAGTCCTCGGCCCGGGAGCGTTCCCGCAGCGCGTAGTGACGGGGCGGGTGGAAGTGGGCCGTGTACAGGAACGTCCAGGGCTCGTGGCTGAAGCAGACCCGGTCTCCGTCGCCGATCTTGGCCAGGATCGCCTTGTCCACCTTCACCTCCACCAGGCGCTCGACCGGGTAGGGACGCGGGTCGAGGTACGCCCCGCGCGTGACCGCCACCGTCAGGGCGAAGGCCGCGAGCAGAACGAGGCCGACGCTGCGCGGGCTGACCCGGGCACCGGGTGCCGAGGCCTCCAGGCGGCCCACCAGGTGGAGGTTCAGGGAGACGAGCACGATCATCCAGAACATCGTGTAGCGCAGCTCGTGCGACTGGGGCACGAGGGCGGCGACCGGGGAGGCGATCAGCATCACGGCCGCCGCGCCCCAGGCCTCCCGCGTTCGCAGCCGGAGCACGAGGTAGGCGAGGAGGGCGAGGCTGAAGCCCACGTAGGGCGCCGAATAGCCCCCCATCATGGTTCCTGTCGACCCGTGGGGCATGAACTGGTCCACGGTCCAGCGCCGGGGGTCGGTGAGGGGGCGAATGCCGACCTCGAAGAGGGAGTAGAGCCAGCGCTGCGCGGGTGGCGCCTCCTCCAGGTACACCGGCACGAAGTGGATCGAGGCCATTTCCTTTTCTGCCGGCAGCACCTCGGGCCCCTCCAGGGTGATGCCAATCACCTGCATCCGGATGGGGTACACCGGGTTGCCGTGCACGAGCAGGTTCTTCAGGGGGACCGCGAAGGCGAGGGCGAGGGCGAGTCCCGCTGCGGCGGCGACGCGCCCCGCACCGCCGGCGGCTGCCACCCCCCCGCGCACGTCCTCCCGGGCGAGCCAGAGCAGGCGCACCCCGATGAGCGCGAGGGGGATGGGCAGCAGGGGAACGAGCTGGAACTTGATGTTTCCGGCGAGGGCCGCGGCGAGTGCCAGCAGGGTGACATTTCGCCGCGTCGCGTACCCGGGGCGCACGTAGAGAAGCCAGGTCCCCAGGACCAGCACGGAGAAGGCCAGATTGGACGGCAGGTCCACGTACCCGGCGGTTGCGTGGACGTGGACCAGCGGGATGG
>CAZAIS010000601.1:0-1519 GCA_964485255.1 uncultured Acidimicrobiales bacterium
AAGGGCTAAGTCCGTATTCTCCACCACGTCGTGGAACAGGGCCGCGCTTATCGTATCAGGATAGAGCTCGAGTTCGGCCAGGGTTGTCGCCACCGCCAGGGGATGCTCTATAAACGGGCCGCCTGATTTTCGTAACTGCCCTTCATGAGCCTTGCGGGCCACACGGTACGCCTTCTCGACCTCCCGCTGCCCGCTCTTGGAGAGAAACCGCCGTGTGAGCGAGAAGAGGTGTTCGGCACCCGGCGTCTGAGACGTCATCTCTTCTTCTTTTTCTTTTTCCCGCTTCCCGGACCCTTTGTCCGCGATTTGGCCTGGCTCTTGGTGGTCTGGCCGCCCTGGGGTTTCGGCTTCGGCTTGGGCTTAGGGGCTCCGGTCGAATCGGCAGCCTTGGGGCCGGGCTTCGGCACGGGCTTCGGTACGGGCTTGGGGCCGGTTTTCGCCGCCGGCCCGGGTCGCCCCTTCGCCTTCGCGGCGCCGGGCTTCGCAGCGGCGGGCCCCCCCGCCGGTTTTCCGGCGGACCCTGCTTGCGGTCCCGAGGACGCTTCCGCCTTGCGGCCGGCCGCTTTGGCCGCCGTCTTGGCCTGCTGAGCCTTTGGAACGACCGCGGCGGGCTCGCCCGCCGCCCCGACACGGGCCTCCCGTGTCTGCCTGCGTTGGATCTGCTCCTTGTAGGCCTTGTACTTGGGCTCGGTCTCCTTCCACATCGACAGGATGGGCGGCGCGAGGATTATGCTCGAGTACGTTCCCGCGAGTACCCCGATGAAGAGCGGGAAGGCGAACGCCTTGAGCGTCTCGCCGCCGAAAATGAGAATCGAGACGATGGGAACGAGAGTGGTCAAGGAGGTGTTCACGGAACGCACGAGCACCTGGTTAATCGAATCGTTCACGACGTCCGAGTACGTCTTGCGGCTCTGCCTGGTGAGCTGGTCGGAGTTCTCCTTGATCCTGTCGAACACCACTATGCTGTCGTACAGCGAATACCCCAGTATGGTCAGGACCGCTATTACCGTCGCGGGGGTTACCTGCCAGCCCGTGAAAGCGTAGACTCCAGCTGTTATCAGAAGGTCGTGCGCGATCTCGATAATCGCGGTCACGGCCATCTTGAACTCGAACCTGATGCTGATGTAGAGCATTATCGCGGCAATGAACACCAGTACGGCTATGAGCGCCTGCCTGCTCACCTGGGCTCCCCAGCCGGGCCCTACGTCATTCACCGCGAGCACTTCTACGAGGTTGGCCTTCGTCTTGAAGGCTTCCTCGAGGTCTTTCCTCTGGGCTTCGTCGAGCTTCTCGACGCGGATGATGTACTCGTTGCCCCCCGCTGACTGAATCTGCGCCTCGCCGTAACCCGCGGACGCGGCGGCCGACCTCACAGTCTCCATGGTCGTCCCGGACTTCACCTTGATGTCGTACTCGGTACCCCCGGTGAAATCTATCCCGAAGTTCAAGCCCAATACGATCAGGCTCGCCAGCCAGATCACCCCCAGCAGGTGCCAAAACCACGCACAGACCAGTACGC
>CAZAIS010000602.1:0-1517 GCA_964485255.1 uncultured Acidimicrobiales bacterium
CACACGTCTCATCCATCTCCCTGGTGAGGGGCTCGATCTGGTCGGTAGCGAAGCCTGCGATGGTTTCCTTGACCATCGCTTGTTCTTCGCTCGGTTCGAACGACAGCATAGGCTACTCCTCCTTTCGCCGGGGCGCCTCTTCGGACCCCGTAAACGCCGCCTCCTGCATGAGGCGGCTCCTTAGTTCCCTCTTCATGACCTTCAGAGTCATGGTCAGCGGCATCTCGTCGATGATGCGCACCATGCGCGGGGCCTTGTACTTGGCAATGTGCTCGCCGCACCATTCGAGGAGCTCCTCCTCGGTCGCTTCCTCGCCGTCCTTGAGCTGCACGAAGGCCACGGGTATCTCACCCTTGGAGGGGTGGGGCGCCCCGATGAGCGCGACCTCGAACACCTTCGGGTTGCGCAGGATCTCCTCTTCGACCTCCCGCGAGAACACGGAGTACCCGCCGTGCTTCACCACGTCCTTCTCCCTGTCCACGAAGTGCAGGAAGCCGAGCCTGTCCCGGAACCCAATGTC
Source organism: uncultured Acidimicrobiales bacterium (assembly GCA_964485255.1). Taxonomy (GTDB): domain Bacteria; phylum Actinomycetota; class Geothermincolia; order Fen-727; family Anoxymicrobiaceae; genus CAZEJS01. The sequence continues at coordinate 521 of CAZAIS010000602.1, forward strand.
ACCGGTGTGGAACCACCCGTACTTGAAGGCTTCCGCGGTGCGGGCGTCGTCGTCCCAGTACCCCTTCATGACGTTCGGCCCGCGGACGACGAACTCGCCGACCTTGGTCCTGCCCAGCTTCCTGCCGGACTCGTCCATCACTTTCACCCGTACGCCCGGAACCGGCAGGCCGACGGTTCCCTTTCTTCTTACAAAGGAATTGACCGATATGATCGGCGACGTCTCCACGAGGCCGTATCCCTCGATGAAACGGCCGCCGAACGACTCGAGCAGCTTGACCTGGTCGGGCGGCATCGCGTCGGCTCCGCTGATCCAGTACCTCACGCTGGAGAGGTCGTAACGCTCGGGGTGGCATTGAAGCAGGATGTTCCACATCGCCGGGACGCCGGTGACGATTGTCGCCCGGCGCTCCTGGATGCTCTCGAGCGTCTTCACGGGGTCGAAAAACCTCAGCAGGATTCCCGAGCATCCCGAATAGAAAGCCCCGATGATGCTGGTGGTGAAGCCGAATATGTGGGCGAGCGGAAGGGCGGTTACGCCCGTGTCCTTGCGCCCGATGCGCAGCATGCGCACGGATAGCGTGGCGGTCGAAAGCAGGTTCTTGCTGGTGAGCACGGCCCCCTTGGGGAAACCGGTGGTCCCCGAGGTGTAGAAGATGGCTATGGGCGCGTCCCTGTCGAGATCCAACGGCTCGACGACGGCGCCTTCGAAGCCTTCGGTGAGGTCGTCAACAGAGATGAACCCCTCCGGCACCTTTTCGGCTTCACCGACCATGATCCAGTGCTCGATCCCCGGAATGTTCGCCTTGTCCCTGATGTTCGCCGCGAAAAGCTCCGGTTCGGTGATAAGCACCCGGGCGCCGCAATCCGAGATGGCGCCCTGGAGTTCGTCGGCCTTGAGCATGTAATTGAACGGGACCGTGATAGCGCCTACGCGGGCCGCCGCCGTGAAGATCAGCCCGATCGCAACGCGCGCGACCCGGCTCGGACGCCACGCA